>JAEWJG010000163.1 GCA_023386675.1 Actinomycetes bacterium | reverse complement strand
CTTCATCGCCGCGACGCCGGAGGCGATCGAGAAGGTCAACGAGGTGCGCGCAGCCGACCAGGCCAACCTGTACCGCGGGCTGCGGCGCTGGGGCGAGGACGACGTCCGTCGGCTCGCATCGCTGCTCGAGCGGCTCAACGAGGTCACGCGCTAGCCGAATCCCGCCGCCGGTCTCCGGGTGACGGTTCAGCGGGACGCTGGTACCCTTCCTCGGGTATGCCTCCCGCATCCACCTCCCTCCGCCCCCGCGGCCCGCGCTCGTCGGGCCGTCGCGCCGCCGTGCCGACGCAGCGGGTGCGGATCCGGCTGCCGCGGTCCCGCCGCCGGCCGGCCCTCTCGCTCGGGCACCGCGTCGGCGTGACGCTCGCGGTCATCGGGCTGGTGTGCGGTTTCTCGATCGTCCCGACGGATGCGGCACTGGCGTCCTCGCTACGGGTGGCGCCGTCGACCACCGTAGCGCCGGGGGAGCAGCCGGGCACCGAGCGCGCGTCCGCCCCGCCGCAGGAGCTGCTAGTGGACGCGACCATCGCGGCTCCGGTCGTCAACCGCGAGAATCTCAGTGCGACCGACGGGCTGCAGACCCTCGCCCGCGTCGGCACGAACGAAGCGTGGGCCAAGCTGGTCCTCATGTTCGGCGGCTGGCAGCAGACCGACGCCAACGTGACCGTGATGCTGCGCTGGATGCGGCAGGAGAACGGGCCGCCCGATTGGTGGAACCGCAACAACCCGCTGAACAACGGCTACGGCTCGGGCGGCGGCGCCGGGCTCGGCAGCTATCCCGATCTGATCACGGCTGCGGAGTACTGCGCGAAGAACCTGCAGCGCGGCTACCCCGACATCGTCGCGGGCCTTCAGGCGGGCACGTCGGCCGACACGACCGCCGCCGCGATCTGGGCGAGCCCGTGGGCCACCAGCCACTACGGCAATGGGACGCATTGGAGCACGCGCCCGGTCGAGATCGTGCAGGCGCCCGCGTCCGCCTGGGGGCTCTGAGCCGCTACGCCTTCGCGAGCCAGGTGCGGAGGCGGTCCAACGGCCAGGTCGTGATGATGCGCTCGGCGGGGACGCCGTTCGCCGTCGCCCTGGCCGCGCCGTAGGCGAGGAAGTCGAGCTGGCCGGGCGCGTGCGCGTCCGTGTCGATCGAGAAGAAGCATCCCGCATCCAGAGCGCGCTGGATGAGGTCGTCCGGCGGGTCCTGGCGCTCCGGCCGCGAGTTGATCTCGACCGCGACCTGGTTCTCGACGCAGGCGGCGAACACCGCGTCCGCGTCGAACTCGGACGGCGGACGCGTCCCGCGCGAGCCCTGCACCAGACGGCCGGTGCAGTGGCCGAGCACATTGGTGTGCGGGTCGCGGATGCCTCCGAGCATCCGCTTCGTCATGGTCCGGCGGTCCGATCGGAGCTTGGAGTGGACGCTGCCGACCACCACATCCAGGCGGGTGAGCAGCTCGGGGATCTGGTCGAGGGTGCCGTCCTCGAGGATGTCGACCTCGATGCCCCGCAGCAGCGTCAGCTCGCCGGTGTCGAGGCCCGCGATGACGTCGAGCTGCTCCTCCAGCCGTTCGGCGCTGAGGCCGCTCGCGACGGTGAGCGTCGGGGAGTGGTCGGTGATCGCCTGGTACTCCCGGCCGAGGGTCGCGGCGGCCGCGGCCATGACCTCGAGGGGCACTGTTCCGTCGGACCACTCGGTGTGGCTGTGCAGGTCGCCCCGCAGCTGGGCGAGCAGCTCGGAGCCACCGGTGTCGAGCGGAGCGGCATTGCGCTCGCGAAGGTCCGCCAGGTACGACGGCACGTCGCCCTCGACCGCCTGCGCGATCACCTGGAAGGTGCGTTCGCCGATGCCCTTCGTCCGCTTCAGGCGGCCGTCGGCGACGCGCGCGGCGAGCTCCTCGTTCCCCATCCCGTCGATCGTCGCGGCAGCGCGGCGGAAGGCCTGGACCTTGAAGCTCGGGGCGAGCTCGCGCTCCAGCCAGAAGGCGATCTCGTTCAGGGCGTCGACGGCATCCATGCGCCCATGCTCCCACCGCGTCGGTGGCATCCGGTACCGTCGTGGCCATGGGGAGGATCGTCTTCGACACCGCGACCACCATCAACGGCTGGATCGCCGACGAGCAGAACTCGCTGGCCTGGCTGTTCGCCGTGCCCGGCGGCGAGGAGCCGGCGGAGGGGCTGCTGCCCACCGGCGCCACCGTGATGGTGGAGGGGCGGACGACGTACGAGTGGGTGCTGGCGCAGACCGACATCCTGGCGCATCCGGAGCGGTGGCAGGAGTTCCACGGCGATCGGCCGTGCTTCGTGTTCACGCATCGGGAGCTGCCGGTGCCTGCGGGGGCGGACATCCGATTCGTAGCGGGTCCGGTGGACTCGCAGTTGCCCGCGATCCGCGCGGCGGCGGGGGACGGGGACATCTGGGTGGTCGGCGGTGGGGATCTCGCCGGACAGTTCCTCGACGCGGGCGCGCTGGACGAGATCGCGATCTCGATCGCGCCCGTCGCCCTGACCGGTGGAGCGCCCCTGCTGCCTCGGCGGGTGGAGTCCGACCGGCTGCATCTGGAGTCGGCAGAGGCGATCGGCCAGTTCGCGCGGTTGAGGTACAGAGTCTCTGGTCCGGTGTCGGTGCACTGATATACGGTGGGTCACGTACGAGCGAGGGGAACAGCATGACCGCAGCAGCCGACCGTGACACCGCAGCAGCCGACCGGGACACCGCAGCTGCCGACCGGCACGACACCATCCGCGTGCAGGGCGCGCGCGAGAACAACCTCAAAGACGTCAGCGTCGAACTGCCCAAGCGGCGGCTGACCGTGTTCACCGGCGTCTCCGGGTCAGGCAAGAGCTCGCTCGTCTTCGGCACCATCGCCGCCGAATCGCAGCGCATGATCAACGAGACCTACAGCGCGTTCGTCCAGGGGTTCATGCCGTCGCTCGCACGGCCCGACGTCGACGTGCTCGAGGGGCTGACCACGGCGATCATCGTCGACCAGGAGCGGATGGGCGCCAACTCGCGCTCGACCGTCGGCACGGTGACCGACGCGAACGCGATGCTGCGCATCCTGTTCAGCCGGCTGGGGCAGCCGCACATCGGGTCGCCGCAGGCGTTCTCCTTCAACATCCCGTCGGTCGCCGGGAAGGGCGCGATCACGGTGGGCGGCAAGACCGAGACGCGCGAATTCTCGCAGCTCGGCGGCATGTGCCCGCGCTGCGAGGGGATGGGGACGGTCAGCGACATCGACCTGACGCAGCTGTTCGACGAGAGCAGGTCGCTGGTCGAGGGGGCGATCACCGTCCCCGGGTTCACGGCCGACGGGTGGTCGGTGCGCATGTTCAGCGAGTCGGGCTTCTTCGACGCGCAGAAGCCGATTCGCGACTACAGCGACAGCGAGTTGCAGGACTTCCTGTACAAGGAGCCGACGAAGGTCAAGATCAACGGCATCAACCTGACCTTCGAGGGCCTCGTGCCGAAGGTGCAGAAGTCGATGCTGTCGAAGGACGTGGATGCGATGCAGCCCCACATCCGCGCCTTCGTCGAGCGGGCGGTGGCGTTCGCGCCGTGTCCAGAATGCGGCGGCACACGACTCAGCGAGGGGGCTCGGTCGTCGAAGATCGCAGGCATCAGCATCGCCGACGCCTGCGCCATGCAGATCACCGACCTCTCCGAATGGGTGCGGTCGCTCGACGAACCGTCCGTGGCTCCGCTGCTGAAGAACCTGCAGTATCTGCTCGACTCGTTCGTCGACATCGGGCTCGGCTATCTGTCGCTCGACCGGCCCTCCGGCACACTGTCGGGCGGCGAGGCGCAGCGCACCAAGATGATCCGGCACCTCGGCTCGTCGCTGACCGACGTCACGTACGTGTTCGACGAGCCGACTGTCGGGCTGCATCCGCACGACATCCAGCGCATGAACGAGCTGCTGCAGCAGCTGCGCGACAAGGGCAACACGGTGCTCGTGGTCGAGCACAAGCCGGAGGCGATCGCGATCGCCGACCACGTGGTCGACCTCGGTCCGCGGGCAGGCGCGCAGGGCGGGGAGGTGGTGTTCGAGGGCACGGTCGAAGCGCTACGCGCGAGCGGCACACTGACCGGGCGGCACCTGGACGACCGGGCGCGGCTGAAGGAGACGGTGCGCACCGGCTCGGGCGCGCTCGAAGTGCGGGGCGCCTCCGAACACAACCTGCAGGGCGTGGATGTGGACATCCCGCTCGGCGTGCTGGTGGTGATCACCGGAGTGGCCGGGTCCGGGAAGAGCTCGCTGATCCACGGATCCGTCGCCTCGCGCGAGGGGGTCGTGTCGGTCGACCAAGGGGCGATCCGCGGGTCGCGACGCAGCAACCCGGCCACTTACACCGGGATGCTGGAACCGATCCGGAAGGCGTTCGCGAAGGCGAACGGGGTCAAGCCCGCGCTGTTCAGCGCCAACTCCGAGGGTGCGTGCCCGAACTGCAACGGAGCGGGCGTGATCTACACCGACCTCGGGGTGATGGCCGGCGTCTCCACGGTCTGCGAGGTGTGCGAGGGCCGGCGGTTCGACGACTCGGTGCTCGAGTACAAGCTGGGTGGCCGCGACATCAGCGAGGTGCTGGCCATGTCCGTGGCGGAGGCGGAACGGTTCTTCGCCGAGGGCGACGCGAAACTGCCGGCGGCGCACGCCATCCTCGATCGGCTCTCGGATGTCGGGCTCGGCTACCTGACGATCGGCCAACCGCTCACCACCCTGTCCGGCGGAGAGCGGCAGCGGCTCAAGCTCGCGACGCACATGGGCGAGAAGGGAGGCGTCTACGTGCTCGACGAACCGACGACCGGACTGCACTTGGCCGACGTCGAGCAGCTGCTCGGGCTGCTCGACCGCCTGGTCGAGAGCGGCAAATCCGTCATCGTCATCGAGCACCACCAGGCCGTCATGGCGCATGCCGACTGGATCATCGACCTCGGCCCCGGCGCGGGGCACGACGGCGGTCGCGTCGTGTTCGAGGGGACGCCGTCGGAGCTGGTGGCGGATCGCTCGACCCTGACCGGCGAGCATCTCGCGCGGTATGTGGGGGCGTGAGCGTGGCGACGGCGCGCGGGCCGGCAGCGCGCGGGCCGGCAGCGCCCAGGCGGGCCGACTGCGAACGGGGACGGACAGCTAGGCGAGCTCGAGCGTGAAGTAGGCGCAGTTGGGGTCGTCGCCGTAGCGGCCGAAGGGAGCGCACGGGCGAAAGCCGGCGCGCTCGTAGAGCCGTCGGGCCGGCGCGAAGAAGTCCATCGAGCCCGTCTCGAGCGACACGCGCTGCACTCCGCGCGCGCGGGCGTCGGCGAGGGCGGCGTCCAAGAGCAGCGCTCCGATCCCCTGGCCGCGGCGAAGGGGGTCGGTGCGCATGCTCTTCAACTCGTCGTGACCAGGCTCGAGGGTGGCGAGCGCGACCGTTCCGACGATCACGTCGGCGTCGGTCGCCGTCCACATGCGGACGTGCGGCTGCTGCAGGCCGGCGAGGTCCAAGGCGTGCCGGCTCTCGGGCGGGGAGGTGTGCTCCATGT
>JAEWJG010000156.1 GCA_023386675.1 Actinomycetes bacterium | reverse complement strand
GCGAGGCCGAAGAGCACGCCCATGAGGATGATCGGCATGAAGCTGATCACCGAGCCGACGTGGGCGACGTGGAGCGGGCCGGCGAGGAAGCCGCTCATGAACACGAGACTCGTCACGCCGAACGCCGCGCCGATGCTGAGCAGGTAGCCGAGCGCCGCCGTGACCGGCACCACGATCGAGCGGAACACCATCGCCAGCAGGATCAGGGACAGGCCCACGACCAGGATCGCGAACGGCAGCAGCGCCTCCCCGAGCCGGGCCGAGATGTCGATCCCGGCGGCGGTGTAGCCGGTCACCGCGAGGTCGATGCCGTACTCGCGCTCGAAGTGGTCGTGCAGCGAGCGGAGGGTCGCCACGAGCGCCTGCGTCTCCTCCGAGTCGGGCGCGCCCGTCGGCACCACCTGGGCGATGCCGGTGTCGCCGGTCGGGTTGGGGGTCGAGAGCGGAACGGCCGCGACGCCCGGGACGGTCCGCAGCTCGGTGCCGAGATCGTCCATCAGTGTCACGGGATCACTGCTGCCGATCACCGAGCCGGTGACGATGAGCGGGCCGTTGTATCCGGGGCCGAAGTGCTCCGCGATGAGGTCGTAGGTGATTCGCGCGGGCTCCGTCTCGTCGAGCGAGCCCGCATCCGGGAGGGAGAGGCGCAGTGACATGGCGGGCAGCGCGAGCGCACCGAGCAGGCCGACGACGATCACGACGGTCAGCACCGGGATGCGCGTGACCGCGTTCACCCAGCCGTGGGCGACCGGATGCTCGGAGCGCGGACGCCGGGTGCGCTTGTGCTTCCGCGGTGGCGGGCCGGCAGTCGCTGGGGCCGCCGTCGCCGGCCTCTCGTGCCCAGGCCGGAACCGCTTCGCCACCACACGCATACCCGCGAACCCCAGCAGCGCGGGCGTCAGCGTCGTCGACACCAGCACCGCGATCGCGACCGCCAGCGCAGCCGCGACGCCCATCGTCGTCAGGAACGGGATGCGCGCGACCGCCAGCCCGAGCAGCGCGATGATCACCGTCACCGCCGCGAACACCACCGCCGATCCCGCCGTGGCGACCGCCCGCGCGGCGGACTCCTCCGGCGAGATCCCCTTCTTCACCTGCTCCTGGTGCCGGGAGATGATGAACAGGGCGTAGTCGATCCCTACGGCCAGCCCGAGCATGAGCGCGAGCAGGGGAGTGGTGGAGGCGATCGTCAGCCATCTCGTCGCGGCGAAGATGAGGGCGAGCGACAGTCCGGCGCCGAGCAGCGCGTTGATCAGCGGCATGGCGGCCGCGACCACCGACACGAACGTCAGGATCAGCACGACGAACGCCACCGCGAGGCCGAGCAGCTCGGTGACGCTGATCCCGGCCACGCTCGACGAGAACACCTGACCGCCGACGGCGACCTGCGAACCGGGCGGGAGAGCCTTCTGCAGCTCGGCGCCCGACCGCTGCAGCGCATCCTTCGTGCTCTGCGACACCTGTACCGTCCCGACCGAGAGCTGGATGGGCACGAGCGCCGCCGACGCGTCGGCGCTGACGTTGCCGGTCGACGGGCCCGTGTACGGATCGGTCGCGGAGGTCACCTGCGGAACCTTCCCGAGCTCGCCGACGGTCTTCTCGACAGCCGACTGGAACGCCGGGTCGCGCACGTCCCCGCCCTTCGGCGCGACCGCGATGAGCTGCGCCGACGCCCCGCTGACCTGCGGGAACGTGCGCGCCAGCGCATCCAGCGCCTGCTGCGACTCGGTGCCCGGGATGGTGAACGTGTTGTCGGTGCCCTGGCTCAGCAGCCCCGCCGCCGCGAACAGCAGCACGAGCGCGCCCAGCCACACCGCCAGGACCCGCCGGCGCGCCCGGAAGGCGAAGCGGCCCAGCGAGTACAGGAGGGACGACATCGCGCCCAATGTAGAGCCATCCTCACCATCGGAAAATGCTCGATACGGGGCGGAAACACGGCTCGCGATAGGATCGAGTGCGACGGTCGTCCGCGTGGCGCCGACGCGTTCCATCCATCGAGAGGACATCCACGTGCCCGCGATCGTGATCATCGGCGCCCAGTGGGGCGACGAAGGCAAAGGCAAGGCGACCGACGTCCTGGGGAGCCGCATCGACTACGTCGTCAAGTTCAACGGCGGCAACAACGCAGGTCACACCGTGGTCGTCGGCGACGAGAAGTACGCCCTGCACCTGCTGCCCTCCGGCATCCTCACCGAGGGCGTCACCCCGGTCATCGCCAACGGCGTCGTCGTCGACATCGAGGTGCTGTTCGAGGAGCTGGACGCGCTCATCGCCCGCGGCGTCGACGTCTCCCGCCTCAAGGTGTCCTCGAACGCGCACGTGATCACCTCGTACCACCGCACCATCGACAAGGTGACGGAGCGCTTCCTGGGCAAGCGCCAGATCGGCACCACCGGCCGCGGAATCGGCCCGACCTACGCCGACAAGATCAACCGCGTCGGCATCCGCATCCAGGACCTGTTCGACGAGAACATCCTGCGCCAGAAGGTCGAGGGAGCCCTCGACCAGAAGAACCACCTGCTGGTGAAGGTCTACAACCGCCGCGCGATCACGGTCGACGAGGTCGTCGAGCAGCTGCTCGAGTACGCCGAGCGCCTCCGGCCCATGGTGGTCGACAGCTCGCTGCTCCTCAACCAGGCGCTGGAGCAGGGCAAGTACGTCCTCTTCGAGGGCGGCCAGGCGACCATGCTGGATGTGGACCACGGCACCTACCCGTTCGTCACCTCCTCCAACTCGACCGCCGGCGGCGCCGCGACCGGCTCG
Source organism: Actinomycetes bacterium (assembly GCA_023386675.1). Lineage (GTDB taxonomy): Bacteria > Actinomycetota > Actinomycetes > Actinomycetales > Microbacteriaceae > Leifsonia. The sequence continues at coordinate 3,787 of JAEWJG010000156.1, read as the reverse complement.
GGCATCGGCCCGAACCGCATCGACCGCGTGATCGGCATCGTCAAGGCGTACACGACCCGCGTCGGCGCCGGCCCGTTCCCGACCGAGCTGTTCGACGAGTGGGGCGAGTTCCTCCGGGAGCGCGGCTTCGAGTTCGGCACCACCACCGGCCGCCCGCGCCGCACCGGCTGGTACGACGCCCCCGTCGCCCGCTACACGGCACGGATCAACGGCGTCACCGACTTCGTGCTCACCAAGCTGGACACGCTGACCGGCATCGAGCGCATCCCCGTCGCGGTCGCCTACGACGTCGACGGTGTCCGCCACGACGAGGTCCCCGCCTCGCAGAGCGACTTCCACCACGCGAAGCCGATCTACGAGGAGTTCCCCGGCTGGACCGAGGACATCAGCGGCGCCCGCACCTTCGAGGACCTGCCGAAGAACGCGCAGGACTACGTGCTGGCCCTCGAGAGCATGTCCGGCGCCCGCATCTCCGCGATCGGTGTCGGCCCCGCCCGCGACCAGATCGTGGTGCGCCACGACCTCATCGACTGAGCTGCGGTCCGTTGACGCAACACGCCGTCGCGCTCGCGGGCACGACGGCGTGTTGCGTCAACCAGACGTCAGAACCAGGTGCTGAGCCGCGGCGGCACCGCCGTGCGGAACAGCCGGTCCAGCGCCTCCGCGTCACCCTGGATGCGGCCCGCGAGCGCAAGCCCGCGCACCACGTCGTGGCCCAGGTAGGCGCTGCCAAGCGCGTTCACCGGGAGCGTCACGTCGGGGGCGTCGGACGTCTCGCTGACGGACGCGCGCCCCTGCTCCACCGTGAGCCGCCACCGTCCGGCCGCGAAGTCCAGGTCGTCCGCGACCTCCAGCACCAGCGAGCCGTCGCGCTCGTACGTGCGGGCCTGCAGCGCTGCCGGGACGTCGAGGATGCGCACCCACAGGTGGTCCTGGAGGTCGGTGACGCGCGCGCCGCGGATGTCGTGCACCAGTGACTGCAGCGGCTCGTCGACGCCGCGCGTCCAGACCTTCACCTCGGCGACCAGGTCGAGCTCCAGCAGGAAGCGCCACAGTGCCCGGAGCGCCTCCGGGGTCGCTGCGGCGAGGTGGCGCACCTCGACGGTGTGGCGGGTGAAGTCGTCGTCGTCCTTGAGCGTGTACGAGACGAAGCCCTCCGGCTCGCCGGCGTCCGAGTCGTAGCGCACAAGACGCAGCTTGTCCGCGTCCGGGTCGCCCGTGAGCGGGCCGATCAGCCGCTTCGCCAGGTACGGCTCCAGCCCGATCTCGCCGGCGCGGGCGGCCATCACGCGGTCGAGCACCTGCGTCCCGGTCGACTCGTACGCCTCCGGCTCGGTGAAGGACAGGCGCCCGGGGGTGTCGCCGCCGGCCCAGCGCACGCGCTTCGTGTCGACCGACCAGGCAGTCGTCCAGGTCGCCGGCCCGAAGCCCCAGCGGCCGTAGATGACCGATTCGGAGACGGTGAGGATGGCCAGCGGCAGGCCCAGCGCGTGCGCGGTCCGCAGCTCACCGCCGAGCAGCGCGGTCGCGATCCCACGGCGGCGGTGGGTCGGCGCGACGGTGACCGAGCTGATCGCCCAGGAGTCGATGCGCGCGCCGCCGGGGACGGTGAGCGGCGCCGGCCAGGTGTTCACGGTGCCGACGGGGTCGGCGGTCGCGCCCTGGTCGTCGTACACCCCGGTGTTCCGGCGCCCGGCGAAGTTCCCGCGCGCCTCCTCCAGCACCTCCGCCGTGGGGCGTCGGCCGTGGAAGCCGCGGAAGTCGGCGCGCGTCCAGCCGTCCAGGGCCTCGGCGTCCGAGGTGTCGACCAGCGCGTAGCGGAGGCCGGTCGCGGCGAGGGCCTGGGCGGAGGTGTCGTCGAGGGGTGCGGTACGGAAGTCCATCCCCTCACCGTATCGGGAGGCCGCCGGGCGAGACAGGACCGCGGTCAGACCGCGGCCACCATGATGCGGGCGTAGTCCATCATCCACTGCTGCTCGGTCTCCGGTGCGAGGTCGCCGGTGAGGACGTCCACGCCGTAGCCGTCCTCGAGCGCGATGAAGCTGCGCGCCAGCACGTCCGCCGGCTGCAGCAGCCGGAACCGTCCCGAGTCGGCGCACTCCCGCAGCACCCGCTCGTAGAGCGCGACCTGGCGCTGGATGAGCGCGGCGTTCTCGGCCGCGGCCACGGGGTTGCGCAGCACGATCGGCGTGAGCTCGTAGAGGATGCGGCTGGTCTCCTCCGCGCGCCCCGGCCACGGGATGCCCGACGCGATGCACTCGGCGAGCTTCTCCTCCGGGGTGGATGCGGCCTCCACCCGCTCCTCGCGGTGCGTGCAGTACTCGTCGCTGCCCTGCGCGAAGACGGCGGTGTAGAGCTCGCGCACGTCGGGGTAGTAGTAGAGCACCGACGCGGAGGTGAGCCCGGCCTCCTTGGCGATGTCCGCCAGGCGGACATCGTTGGAGCCGTGGAGCAGCATGGCGTTGGAGGCGGCGGCGATGAGCTCCTCGCGCCGCTTCGTCTGCTCCCGGGGTCGTGCCATACGTCGATCGTCGCATATCGGACGCCGCCGTTTGACAGCTCGGGCGATTTTTTATATAAATTGCGTTTAATTAACTCGAACGGCCGCACGGCGGCCCTGACGGAAACGGTTGACGATGACCCGCCCGCTCTCCCTGGCCCTGGTGCAAGCACCGACGGCCCCCACAGACGATGTCTCCCCGTTCGCGGCGCACCTCGAACAGCTCACCCGCATCCACCGCGACACGCACCTGTTCGTGCACCCCGAACTGCACCTCACCGGCCTCGGCGAGGCGACCCCGGAGGAGACGGCCGAGCGCATCGAGGCGCTCGCCCAGCCCCTCGACGGGCCGCGCGACCGCGCCCTCGCCGAGCTCGCCGGCGACCTCGGCCGCTGGCTCGTCCCCGGCAGCTTCTACGAGCGCGGCGAGGACGGCCGCATCTACAACACGGCCGCCGCGTACTCGCCGGAGGGCCGCCGCGTCGCGTCCTACCGCAAGGTGTTCCCGTGGCGCCCGTACGAGACGGTCGCGGCAGGCGGCGAGTTCGTCGTGTTCGACATGTCGGGCTTCGGCCGCATCGGGCTGTCGATCTGCTACGACGCGTGGTTCCCCGAGTCGAGCCGGCACCTGGCGTGGATGGGCGCGGAGCTCATCCTGAACCTGGTGCAGACCCCGACCTCCGACCGCGCCCAGGAGGTCACGATCGCGAAGGCGAACGCCATCGTCAACCAGGTCTTCGTCGCCAGCGTCAACGCGGCGGCGCCGAACGGCCTCGGCCGCAGCCTCCTCGCCGACCCGCAGGGCCGCGTGCGCGTCGAGTCGGAGAGCTCGGAGTCGGCGGTGCTGACCGACGTCATCGACCTCGACGAGGTCGCGGCGGTTCGCCGCTACGGCAGCGGCGGGGTGACCCGGCCGTGGATCCAGTACCAGGGCGAGCAGTCGACCCTCGAGCTGCCGCTCTACGACGGGCGCATCTCGTCCGACCGCTGGGCTCCGGCGACGGCTGCGGAGGTGTTCGCATGAGCGAGTCCACCCGGCTGACCGCCAAGCTGTCCCTCTCCTCCATCGTGCTGTTCGGCGTCGCCTACATGTCGCCGGCCATCGTGATGCTGACCTTCGGCGTCATCGCCGGCGCGAGCAACGGCACGTCGCCGACCGCGTACATCATCGCGGCGGCGGCCATGTCGCTGACCGCGCTCAGCTACGGCAAGATGGCGCGGATCTTCCCGGCCGCCGGCTCGGCCTACACCTATGCGCGCCGCACGATCAACGCGCACGTCGGCTTC
>JAEWJG010000128.1 GCA_023386675.1 Actinomycetes bacterium | reverse complement strand
GCTCAGGACGGCCCGCGCCCGCCGGAGTCGCCTCGGCCGGGGTCGCCCTTGTCGCGGCGGCGCAGGTAGCGCTCGAACTCCTGCGCGATCGCCTCGCCGCTCGCCTCGGGCGAGTCGACGGTGTCGCGCGCCTGCTCCAGCTGCTGGATGTAGGACGCCATCTCCTCATCGTCAGCGGCGAGCGCGTCGATCCCGGCCTCCCAGGCGGCGGCCTCGTCGACGAGGGTTCCGCGCGGGATGGTCACGTCGACCAGCTCCTCGAGCTTGTCGATCAGGGCCAGCACCGCCTTCGGGCTCGGCGCGTTGTGCACGTAGTGCGGCACCGACGCCCAAATCATGATGGTCGGGATGCCGACGTCCTCCGCGCCCTCGGCGAGCGCGCTCAGGATGCCGACCGGCCCCTCGTACGTCGACCGCTCCACGCCGAGCTCTGCGCGCACCGCGGCGTTGTCGCTGGAGGCGAAGACGGAGATCGGCCGGGTGTGCGGCACGTCCGCGAGCATCGCCCCGAGGAAGACGACGGCCCCGATGTCGGCGGCCAGCGCGACATCCATGATCTCGGAGGTGAAGCTGCGCCAGCTGCGCGACGGCTCGGTGCCGAGCAGCAGGAAGATGTTGCCGGCGTTGTCGCCGGTCACGGTCAGCTCGGCGTCGCCGGCCAGGTCCTCCCCGGTGCGCCCGGGCAGCGACGGCCCGTAGACCACGGCGGACGGCCAGATCAGCCGCCTGCGCCCATCGTCGTCGGTCACCACGGGCCGGTTGAACTGGAAGTCGAAGTACAGCTCGGGATCCACCTCCGCGAGCGGTACCACCTCGAGCTGCTCCTTGAGCGTCTTCACCGCTCCGCTGGCCGCCTCACCGGCGTCGTTCCACCCCTCGAACGCCACCACGAGGATGCGGCCACCGAGGATGTTCTGTCCGTCAGTCACGAAGTCGTCCCTCGTCCTTCCCGGCGACCGGTCGGGCCGCCATCCCTCAAGGATAGGCCCGCCCCTCTCCCGATAGACTTGCCCGTTGTGACCGCGACTTCCCCCCGCAGCGAACAGTCCTCCACCCAGGCGCAGGATGACGGCCTGCCCGCCGCCGTCCTCTGGGACATGGACGGCACCCTCGTCGACACCGAGCCGTACTGGATGGCGTCCGAGCAGGAGCTCGTCGGCTCCTTCGGCGGCACCTGGACGCACGACGACGGCCTGCTGCTCGTCGGCCTGGGGCTGTGGAACTCGGCCGAGATCCTCCGGTCGCGCGGTGTGGCGATGGAGGCGGACGAGATCGTCCATTGGCTGACCGACCGCGTGCAGCGCAAGCTCGACGAGGAGGGCGTGCCGTGGCGCCCGGGCGCCCGCGAGCTGCTGGAGTCGCTGCGCCGGCGCGGCATCCGCACCGCCCTGGTGACGATGTCGGTGCGCCGGATGGCGGAGCAGATCGTCTCGCACATCCCGTTCGACGCCTTCGACGTGATCGTGAGCGGCGACGAGGTCGACGAGCCGAAGCCCGCTCCGGAGCCGTACCTGCGGGCCGCCCGCCTGCTCGGCATCGAGGCTTCGGACGCCGTCGCGATCGAGGATTCGCTGGTCGGGCTGGCCTCCGCGGTCGACTCGGGTGCCGCCACGATCGGCGTCCCGCACATCGTCCCGCTGCCCGAGTCGGACGACCACACTCTCTGGGAGTCGCTGGCGGGCCGCACCGCCGACGACGTGATCGCCGTGGCGCGGGCGCGTCGCGAGGAGGCCGGCCGATGAACGAGACCAGGCGCAACTCCGGGCCGTTCCGCGCGGGCGACCGCGTGCAGCTCACCGGGCCGAAGGGCCGGATGAACACGATCACCCTCGAGCCGGGCAAGCTGTTCCACAGCCACCGCGGCGTCCTCGCGCATGACGCGATCATCGGGCTGCCGGACGGCTCGGTCGTCACCAACAACGCGGGCGTCGAGCATCTGGCGCTGCGGCCGCTGCTCACCGACTTCGTCATGTCGATGCCGCGCGGTGCGGCGATCGTGTATCCGAAAGATGCCGCGCAGATCCTCGCGCTGGCCGACATCTTCCCGGGCGCGACAGTCGTGGAGGCGGGCGTCGGCTCCGGCGCGCTGTCGCTGTGGCTGCTCCGTGCGATCGGTCCGGAGGGCCGGCTGCTGTCGTTCGAGCGCCGCGAGGAGTTCGCCGACGTCGCCCGCGGCAACGCGGCGACCTTCCTCGGCGGCGACCCGGACAACTGGACGCTGACCGTCGGCGACCTGCAGGACACCCTGCCCGCCGCGGTCGAGCCGGGCTCCGTCGACCGCGTCGTGCTGGACATGCTGGCCCCGTGGGAGACGCTGGATGCGGTCACGGCAGCGCTCAAACCCGGCGGCGTGGTCATCTGCTACGTCGCCACCGTGACCCAGCTCTCGCGGGTCGCGGAGGCCATCCGCGCCTCCGGCCACTACACGCACCCGCAGTCGAACGAGACGATGGTCCGCGGCTGGCACGTCGAGGGCCTTGCCGTGCGCCCCGACCACCGCATGATCGCGCACACCGGCTTCCTCATCACCGCCCGCCGCCTGGCGCCGGACACCGTGCTGCCCGAACTCAAGCGCCGTCCCTCCAAGTCCGACTACTCGGACGAGGACGTCGAGGCCTGGACGCCCGGCGCCCTGGGGGAGCGGCAGTCCAGCCCGAAGAGCCTGCGCAAGCGGATGCGGGAGGCGGCCACGAGCGCCGAGCTCGCACGTGGGCGCGACGCGGGTCACGACTCGGTCTCGGAAGCTATGGACTCCCCGGCCGGGGCCGAGGACGCTCCGGGCGTCGGTTAGCATGATCAGGCCCTCGCAACCCTCGACTGAAAGAGAACCCGTGCGCAGAGTCACCATCGGAAGAACGTCCGCCGTCGTGGTCGCCGCCGGCCTGGTGGCCGTCGCGCTCACGGGATGCTCGTCCAACCCGAACGCGGACTGCGGCACGGCCCTCCCGTCCGGAAGCGCGTCGAACCTGGTGGAGGCGACAGGCAAGATCGGCTCCAAGCCGAAGATCACCGTGCCGGCCCCCGTCGACACGACGAAGTCGGAACGCACCATCATCACCGAGGGCACGGGCGAGCAGGTCCACAAGGGCCAGGTCGTCGAGATCCAGTACACGCTCCTGGACGGCAAGACCGGCCAGGTGCAGCAGACCTCGGTCGGCAGCGGCGACACGTACCCGCTGGCGCTCAGCTCGAGCAACAACACGGTCGCCACGCTGAGCAAGGGCCTGCAGTGCGCCCCGGTCGGCTCGCGTGTCGCGGTCGTCATCTCCCCGAAGGACGCGGGCGGCGACGCAGGCGGAAGCTCCGGCATCTTCGTGGTCGACATCATGAAGGCGTACCTGCCCCAGGCGAACGGGGCCGTCCGGCCCTCCGTTTCGGGCTTCCCGACCGTCGTGCTCGCGCCGACCGGCCAGCCGGGCATCACCATCCCGTCGTCCGGATCGGCGCCGAAGTCGATCCGCAGCGAGGAGCTGAAGGCCGGCGACGGTGCCACGGTCACCGCCAAATCCGACGTGATCCTCCAGTACACGGCCGTCGGCTGGGAGAACAAGAACGTCGTGCTGTCCAGCTGGCAGTCCGGCTCGCCCGACCTCGTGTCCATCAGCACGGGCCAGAGCCAGCTCAACCAGGCGCTGCCGCAGAGCGTGCTCAAGCAGCTCGTCGGCAAGAACGTCGGCTCGCAGGTCGTCATCGAGGCGCCGGTCGACGGTCAGGTCCCCGCGGCCGCCTGGGTGGTCGACATCCTGGGGATCCGCTGACCGCTCGGACTAGGATGGACGGGTGTCCCGTTCCTCCTCCTCGCCCGCGCGCGTCCCGGTCGAGGAGCGCCTGTTCAGCCTGGTGCTGGCGCTGCTCGCGACCGAGAACGGGCTGACCAAGAGCGAGATCCTGTCGACGGTCCAGGGCTACCGCCAGCGCTACGAGCCGCACGGCGACAACAGCAGCCTGGAACGCCAGTTCGAGCGCGACAAAGATGACATCCGCGAGCTCGGCGTGCCGCTCGAGACGGTGGAGTCGCCGGAAGCGGCCGGCAACAACCAGCTGCTCCGGTACCGCATACCCAAGGGGGCATACGATCTCCCGTCCGACGTCAGTTTCTCGCCGGAGGAGCTCACGCTGCTCGGCCTGGCCGCCGCGGTCTGGCGCGAGGGCTCGCTGTCGGGGGAGTCACGCCGCGCACTCATGAAGCTGCGGTCGCTGGGCGTCGAGGCCGACGATCCGGTGGTCGGCTACGCGCCGCGCCTGCGGGTGCGCGAGAGCGCCTTCGAGCCGCTCAGCCAGGCGCTGGAGCGGCACGTGATGGTGCAGTTCCCGTACCTCAAGCCCGGTGAGAGCGCTTCGCGTCAGCGGACGGTCGCGCCGCTCGCCCTCGTCCAGCATCAGGGCCGCTGGCACCTGCAGGCCATCGACCAGGAGGCGCGCGAGTCGCGCACCTTCCTGCTCTCCCGCATCGTCGGCGCGGTCAAGCTGACCTCTCGTGTCTTCGACCCCGAGCAGTATCGGGTCGCCGGTGAGGCGTTCGCCGAGCGCGCCCTCCTGGAGTTGGAGCGGATCTGGGAGTCGAACGTCGCGACGATCGAGGTCACTGCGGGAACGGATGCGGCCACCCGGCTCGGCAAGCGCTACGGCGACGCGGTGCCGGTCGGCGCCGAGGGCGAGCCGCTGCGGCTCACCGTCAATTTCTCGGACAGCAACATCCTGGCCGACCAGCTGGCCTCATTCGGCCCGGAAGTGCTCGTCATCGCTCCGCCCGAGCTGCGGGAGCAGGTGCTGCAGCGGCTGCAGGCGGTCGTCGCCCGGCACAGTGGCGCCGTCGCGGGGGAGGCGACCCATGGCTGAGCGCCGCAAGCCGATGCAGGCGCAGGACAAGCTCGCCTTCCTGCTCGCCCTCGTCCCGTACCTGATGGACCGCGACCGCGTCAGCGTCGCCGAGGCTGCTGAGCACTTCGGCGTGGAGCAGGAGCAGTTGCGCGATGCCGTGCGGCTGATCGCCGTGTCCGGCATCCCGGGCGAGACCAACGCGTACCAGCCGGGCGACCTGTTCGACATCGCCTGGGACGACTTCGAGGACAACGACCAGATCGTCCTGACGCACCAGGTCGCCATCGACGACTCGCCGCGGTTCTCCGCCCGCGAGGCGGCCGCCCTGATCGCAGGCTTGCAGTACCTCACCGCGCTGCCCGAGAACGCCGACCGGGACGCGATCGGCTCGCTCATGGCGAAGCTCGCCCGGGGGGCCTCGGCCGCCCCGAGCCAGCTCGCAGTCGCCCGGTCGGAGACCGACGAGGCGCTGGCGACCATCCGCGACGCCGTGATCGCCGGCGTGCAGGTGGAGTTCGACTACCTCAGCTCGCGCGGAGAGCGGGAGCGCCGCCGCGTCGACCCGCTGCGCATCGAGTCCGTGGACCAGGACTGGTACCTGCGCGGGTGGGACCATCTGCGCACCGCGATCCGCACCTTCCGGCTGGACCGCATCGACGACCTCGTCGCCACGACCGAGCCGATCACCTACCGGCCCGGCGACGTCAAGCTGCCCGAGACGCTGTTCACCGGCACGGACGAGGACCAGCTGGTGACCGTCGAGGTGTCTGCGTCGGCCATCCCGCTGATCGAGGACTACATCCCCGAGGGCGCGGAGCGCGCGGAGCGAGGGGGAGTCATCCGGACGAGCGTGCGTGTCGCCCACTTCCACGGGCTGAAGCGGCTCGTCGCCGGCCTCTCCGGCGTGCTCACCGTGCTCGACCCCCCCGAGGCGCGCCAGGTCGTGGCCGGCTGGGCGCAGGCGGGCGTCGACCGGTACCGCTAGGCGTTGCGCCCGCCCGCTAGGCTGGGCGCATGCCCTGGTGGTCGTGGCTGGTGATCTGGACCGTGCTCGTGCTCGGTCTGCTGGGCATGCTCGCGTTCTTCGCGTGGTGGCTGTTCCGCAAGGTGGTCGCCGCCGGGCGCGAGGCCGCCGCGCTCCTGGAGAAGACAGAGGTGCTGTCGCGCCGCGCCGACGAGCTCCAGGAGCGGTTCGAGCCGGCCGTCCTCGCCGACGTGGACGACCTCCGCGCAGGGCGCGAGGAGGAGCGCACCCGGCGCGCGTATGCCCGGCAAGCTCGCAGGGATGCCCGGGTCCGGCGCGGTAGACTACTGGTCGATGTGGATCCGGCGACGGTTCCCGATCGCTTCGCCCACCTTTTGAGAAGGACCTGATCTCATGTTCGCAGGACTGACCGGATGGCATCTGCTCATCATCCTCGCCGTGATCCTGCTGCTCTTCGGTGCGCCGAAGCTCCCGGCCCTGGCCAAGAGCATCGGCCAGTCGATGCGCATCTTCAAGGGCGAGGTCGACGAGCTGAAGAAGGACGGCAAGGACGGTCAGTCCGACCGCCCGGCCGACGGCGCCCAGAACGTGACGCCTGCCCCGACGGTCACCCCCGCGCCGGTCGATCCCTCGACCGAGTCCAAGCCGAAGTCCTAGTACCGTGGCCTCCACGAAGCGAGGCAAGAACCGCGAAGGACGGATGACGCTCGCCGAGCACTTCGTCGAGCTTCGCAAGCGCCTCTTCCGCTCCGCGCTGGCCCTGCTGGTCGGCTCCGTCATCGGCTGGTTCCTCAGCGGCTACGTGATGGATGCGTTGCGCGGCCCGATCACGGACATCGCGAAGCAGCAGGGCCGCGTCGCGACCCTCAACTACGACAGCATCACCGGGGCGTTCGACCTGAAGATGCAGGTCGCGATCACGATCGGCGCCATCGTCTCCAGCCCGTTCTGGCTCTACCAGATCTGGGCGTTCTTCGTCCCGGCGATGACCCGCAAGGAGCTCAAGTACGGCTTCGGGTTCTTCTTCACGGCCGTCCCGCTGTTCATCGCCGGCGGCGTGACCGGCTGGCTGCTGGTGCCCCACATCGTGAGCCTGCTCACCAGCTTCGCCCCGGAGCCGGATACGGCGATCATCGGGGCGAAGACGTATTTCGACTTCATCCTGAAGCTGGTGATCGCGGTCGGGATCGCCTTCGTGCTGCCGGTCTTCCTGGTGCTGCTCAACTTCGTCGGGGTGCTGAGCGCGAAGTCGATCATCGCATCGTGGCGCTGGGCGCTCATTCTGATCGCGCTGTTCACCGCGATCGCGACCCCGGCGGCCGACGTGCTGTCGATGTTCCTGCTCGCGATCCCGATGGTGGCCCTGTACTTCGCCGCCTACGGCGTGGCCTGGCTGCACGACCGCCGCGCCGCCAAGGCCGCGAACCGGCTGGAGGCCGAACTCGCCACCTGAAGCGGGCCCCCTGATGCGGGCATAGGCTGGTGGCGTGACCGACCAGACGCTCTCGCCGGCGGAGCGGTACGCCGCCTCCCGCGACCGGGCCCGCCAGCCCCTGCTCGAGACCTTCCGCGAGGGGCTGCGGTTCGACCTCGACCCGTTCCAGCGTGAGGCCTGCGCCTCCCTCGAACGCGGCAGCAGCGTGCTCGTCGCGGCTCCCACCGGTGCGGGCAAGACGATCGTCGCCGAGTTCGCCGTGTTCCTCGCGATGCGCGAGGCGAATGCGAAGGTCTTCTACACGACGCCGATGAAGGCGCTCAGCAACCAGAAGTTCCAGGAGTTCGTGGAGGCGTACGGGCCGGAATCCGTCGGCCTGCTGACCGGCGACACGAACATCAACTCGCGTGCACGCATCGTCGTCATGACGACCGAGGTGTTGCGGAACATGCTCTACGCCGACTCCGACCTGCTCACCGACCTCGCCTACGTCGTGATGGACGAGGTGCACTACCTGGCCGACCGGTTCCGCGGCGCCGTGTGGGAGGAGGTCATCATCCACCTGCCCTCCGAGGTGAGGATGGTGTCCCTCAGCGCGACGGTGTCCAACGCGGAGGAGTTCGGCGACTGGCTGCAGGCTGTGCGCGGCGACACGGACGTGGTCGTGTCGGAGGAGCGTCCGGTGCCGCTCGAACAGCACATCCTGATGCGCTCCAAGCTCATCGACCTGTTCGACTCGTCGGGACTCGCAGCCACCAACCGCGTGAACCCCGAGCTCGTGCAGATGGCGCGCTACGGCGGCCGCGTGCTGAGCAGCCGCCAGATGAAGGACGTCGGCCGCTACCACTCGAAGGGCGGGCGACCGGACAGCTTCCGGATGAACCGCGCCGACCTCGTCGCGCTGCTCGACGACCGCAACCTGCTGCCGGCGATCTTCTTCATCTTCAGCCGCAACGGCTGCGACGCCGCGGTGCAACAGGTGCTGCGGGCGGGCGTCCGGCTGACGGAGCAGCACGAGCGCGAGGAGATCCGCGCGATCGTGGAGGAGCGCTGCCGCACCCTCCTGGACGAGGACCTCGCGGTGCTCGGCTACTGGGAGTGGCTGGAGGGACTGGAGCGCGGCGTCGCGGCCCACCACGCCGGTCTGCTGCCGGCGTTCAAGGAGGTCGTGGAGGAGCTCTTCCGCCGCAAGCTCGTCAAGGTCGTCTTCGCGACGGAGACGCTCGCGCTCGGCATCAACATGCCGGCCAGGACGGTGGTGCTGGAGAAGCTGGAGAAGTTCAACGGCGAGGCACGCGTCCCGATCACGCCGGGGGAGTACACGCAGCTCACCGGCCGCGCCGGACGCCGTGGCATCGACGTCGAGGGGCACTCGGTGATCCAGTGGGAGGACGGACTCGACCCGCAGTCGGTCGCATCTCTCGCCTCCCGGCGCAGCTACCCGCTGAACTCGAGCTTCCGCCCGACGTACAACATGGCCGTCAACCTGATCGATCAGTTCGGTCGGACGCGGACGCGCGAGATCCTGGAATCGTCGTTCGCGCAGTTCCAGGCCGACCGCGCGGTGGTCGACCTCGCGCGCAAGGCGATGCAGCAGGAGCAGTCGCTCGCCGGATACGAGGAGGCGATGACCTGCCACCTGGGCGACTTCAAGGAGTACTTCGGCATCCGGCGTGAGCTGACCGACCTGGAGCGCAAGGGCTCGCGGATCGAGTCCGCGTCGAACAGCGAGCGTGAGAAGCGTCAGCGCCAACTGGGCGCCCTGCGCAAGCGGATGAAGGACCACCCCTGCCACCGCTGCACCGAACGCGAGCAGCACGCCCGCTGGGCGGAGCGCTGGTGGAAGCTGAAGCGGGACACCGACCGGCTGCGGGCGCAGATCCAGTCCCGCACCGGAGCCGTCGCGAAGGTGTTCGACCGCGTCTCCGACGTGCTCCTCGAACTCGGCTACCTGGCCGACGAGGACGGCGAGACGACTCCGACCGTCCACGGTCGCACGCTCAAGCGGATCTACGGTGAGCGCGACCTCCTCGTGGCCGAGTGCCTGCGCCGGGGGGTGTGGAAGGACCTCGACGCGCCCGGCCTCGCCGCGATGGCCTGCGCACTCGTGTTCGAGCCGCGCCGGGATGAGGGGCTCGCCAGCGAGCGCACCCTGCCGCGTGGCGCGTTCCGCCCGGCGCTGGAGAAGACGACCACGCTGTGGAGCCGGCTCGACGACCTGGAGCAGGACAACCGCCTCCCGGGCAGCGAGCCGCCCTCGACGGCGATCTCGCTCGCCATGTGGATGTGGTCCCGCGGCTCCGGGCTGGATGCGGTGCTCCGCGAGGCGGACATGGCGGCCGGCGACTTCGTCCGCTGGGCGAAGCAGACCATCGACCTGCTCGACCAGCTGTCGCTCGTCGCACAGGGGAACGTCGGCCGGGTCGCCCGGCAGGCGCTGGATTCCATCCGGCGGGGGATCGTCGCATACTCGTCCGTGGCGTGACCCCCGCAGCCTGAGCGGGCGACACGGCCGGATGACATAAGCTCTCCCTTCGTGCACATCCTCCCGCGAGCCCGCCTTCCGCTGTGGCTCGCGGTCATCGTGGCCGCGGTCGCCGGGCCGGTGCTCGACGCCGGATTCCCTGCACTGGACTGGTGGCCGTTCACCTTCATCGGCATCGCGATGGTGCTGCTGGCCCAGCGGGGCCGGCGTGTGGGCTCGGCGTTCCTCGTGGGGTTCGTGGCGGGGGAGTCGTTCTACCTCGTCCACGTCGCCTGGACGGCGCTCTACCTCGGGCCGCTGCCCTGGATCGCGCTCTCGACGCTGGAGGCGCTGTTCTGGGGCGTCGGCGGCATCCTGATCACCCTGGCCTACCGGTGGGTGCCGCGGGCGTTCCCGACGCGCCTGGGCCGGCTGGGGCTGCTGCCCGTGATCATCGCCGGGCTCTGGGTGCTGCGGGAGTTCGTGACCGGTACGTGGCCGTACGGCGGGTTCTCGTGGGGGCGCGTGGCCGAATCGCAGTCGACCAGCCCGCTCGCGCCCCTGGTCGCGTGGCTCGGCATCTCCGGGCTCAGCTTCGCGATGGTCTGGCTGATCGCGTTCCTGATGGAGGTCGACGCGGCCGTTGAGCTGCGGCGGAGCCCGCGGGCCCTCCTGGCGGGCATCGCCGTCGCGCTGCTGTTCGCGATCCCCGCGTGGCCCGCCACCACGAACGGGACGACCCGCATCGCGGCGGTGCAGGGCAACGGCCCGGCCGGGTACTTCGACAACGCCCCGCCGGGCGCCGTGTTCGACACGCAGGTGGCGGAGACGCTGCGCATCCCATCGGCGCAGACGACCGGCGGCAAGAAGGTCGACATGGTGGTGTGGCCCGAGGGATCGGCGATGCCGGACCCGACGCGCGACCCCGACACCGCCGCCATCCTCGACGCTCTCAGCCGCAAGCTCGGGGCGCCCTTCATCGTCGGCACGATCACGCAGCGCGACGACAAGCTCTACAACACCTCGCTGCAGTGGGAGGCAGGCAAGGGCGCCGTCGACTACTACGACAAGAAGCACCCCGTGCCGTTCGGCGAGTACGTGCCCGACCGCGCGTTCTGGCGGCCGTTCGCGCCCGACCTGATCGACCTGATCGGCCGCGACTACACGCCGGGGACGCGCGACAACGTCTTCGACGTCGGTGGGGTGCGAGCCGGCATCTCGATCTGCTTCGACATCGTCGACGACCAGCTGCTGACCGACATGATGCGCGGGGGAGCGCAGGTCATCCTGGCGCAGACGAACAACGCCGACTTCGGACAGACGGACGAGAACCAGCAGCAGCTGGCCATCGCCCGGCTCCGTGCCATCGAGTCGGGGCGGTCGCTGGTGAACATCTCGACGGTCGGCAGCAGCCAGATCGTGGGCCCCGACGGGGCGACGATCAGCTCGATCGCGCCGTTCAAGCCCGGGCACATGGTCGCGGATGTTCCGCTCGGCACGACCACCACGCCGGCGACGCTGCTCAGCCGGGGGATCGAGTTCCTCGTCGCGGGCCTCGGCCTGTTCGGGCTGCTGGCCGCGTTCGCCGGCCGGCGAGGGAACCCGGCTTGGCCGGTCACGCCGCTCACATAGGGAAGGCCGCCCTCACCCGAAGGTGAGGACGGCCGGAGTGGTGAGCCTCAGCGGCTCAGGCGCTGTGCTTGCGCTCGCTGGTGCCGCGACGGGCCCGCAGGTACTGCAGGCGCTCCTCGAGGAGCTCCTCCAGCTCGGCGCGGGTGCGGCGCTCGAGCAGCATGTCCCAGTGGCTGCGCGGCGTCTTGACGTCGGTGTGGTCGACCTCGACGGGGGTGTCGTTGACCAGAAGGCGGGCCTCCTGCCCGCAGTGCTTGCACTCCCACGTGTCGGGGGCCTCTGCCTCGGCCGAGAAGACCATTTCGGTCTCCTTGCCGCAGGCAGGACATAGGTACGTGTAACGGGAACGCGGAGAGTAGACGACGCCTTCTTCGCTCTGTAGGCTCTGGGCGCCGAGTCTCATTCCGCGCAAGCTGCGATCTGCCATTGTGTGGTTCTCCTCTGTGCGCGCGAATCCTCACAGTTATAAACCGTCAAGCTGGGGATTCTCTTTCCGGAGGAGCCTTTCTCCCAGTGCCCTCACAGAGTCATCCGGCAGTCAGCGCCGGGCGTCGACCACCCGGCGCAGCACATCGCAGCGGTCCGTCACGATGCCGTCGACGCCGAGGTCGAGCAGGCGGATCATGTCATCCGGCTCGTTCACCGTCCACACGTGAACCTCGGCCCCGGCGGCGTGGATGCGCGCGACCGTGCGGCGCGTGACGATGCGGAGCGGGCCGCGCCGTTCGGGCACCTGGACGGCGGCGAACCCGCGCAGCGCACGCCGGACGGCCGCGCCGGCGCCGGTCTTCGCGCCGAGGAGCACCGGCACGAACTCGGACACGGCGGGGGAGGACGCGACACCCGGCAGCTGGTCGGTCACCGCCTTCCGGCGTTCGGGCGAGAAGCTGGTGATGAGCACGCGGTCGGTCGCCCGGGCGGCGCGGATCGCCTCCACCGCGGAGGCGGCGGCGCGCGCATCCTTCACATCGATGTTGAAGCGCGCCTCCGGGAACGCGTCGAGCGCCTCGGCCAGCGAGCAGAACCCCTGACCGTGCCCGAGGTCGATGCGCCGCAGCTCGGGCAGGGTCAGCTGAGCGACCTGGACACTGCGCCCGGCCACGCGCGCGAGGTCGGGATCGTGCGCGATGACCGCGACCCCATCCGCCGAGGCGTGGATGTCGGTCTCGAGGTGGGTGGCGCCGGCGGTCAGGGCACGGGCGAACGCCAGGAGCGTGTTCTCGGGCGCGTCGAGGGCCAGGCCGCGGTGCGCGATGATGCGCGGCGGCCGTCCGTCGAGGAAGCTCACGGGGTCGGTGCGGAGGCGGGTGGCGCCGGGGGAGCGGACGGCGCGGCGGTCGCGCCGCCGTCCGTTG
>JAEWJG010000266.1 GCA_023386675.1 Actinomycetes bacterium | reverse complement strand
GCTCCGGACGAGGCACCGTTGGTCTGGTCGATGTGGAAGATGGCCGTGGCGCCGCTGGCGCTGGTCTCCTGGATGCAGAACGCTGTGGCGGTCGGGGTCGAGCCCGACTTGAACGTCGGAGCGGAGTTGCCCGGGCTCAGCGTGTAGCCATAGTTGGCGAGGCCGGTGCCGGTGGCGGCGTCGAACGTCGGCTGCGCGGCAGAGGAGCCCTTGTCGGTGTAGTAAGCGACAACGGCGGTCTTGGCGTTGGCCAGGTCCGACTTGGCGGACGCGTCCTTGGCGTTGTTCTGGACCCCGATGTAGATCGGGATGGCGATGGCGGCGAGGATGCCGATGATGATGACCACCACGAGGAGCTCGATCAGGGTGAAGCCCTTCTCGTCCTCTTCGAGCAGCCCCTGGCGGCGAGCGTTCAGCTTGCCCATGAGACGGAAGTACATTGCAGTGTCCAATCGGTCGGGTGGATGTTTGCGGGGTGAGCGGCTGCGAGTACCGCTTCGGGGATGACCATATTTCTCGGCGGATTTGGAGAAATATCCCCCGTCGGAGGGGTTTTCGGGGGGATCGCGACCCCAGTGCGGGGGCGTTTGATGCCCCCTGGCCCCCGGCGGAGGGTCAGCTTCCGACGGCCGACGCGATGCTGAAGATGGGCAGGTAGAGGGCCACGACCATGCCGCCGATGACGACGCCGAGGAAGGCGATCATGAGCGGCTCGATGAGGGCCGTGAGCTGTTCGGTTGTGGCCTCCACCTCCTGCTCGTAGAAGTCGGCGATCTTGTCGAGCATGGTCTCCAACGATCCGGCGTCCTCGCCGACCGCGACCATCTGCGTCACCATCGACGGGAAGACCGTCTGTCTCAACAGCGGGGTGGCTATCGCCTCGCCCTGTCTGACGCCCTCAGCGACCTCCTCGAGGGCTTTCTGGAGCACGTAGTTGCCGCTGGTCTCCCCCACGATGCGCAGGGCTTGCAGAATGGGGACGCCCGCGCTGATCATGTTGGCGAAGTTCCGGCTGAACCGCGCGATCGCGATGCGCTTCATCAGCGACCCGAAGACGGGCATCCTGAGCTTGAACGGATCCAATCGCTTGCGGACGGCTTCGTCGTTCTTGTGCTTCGGCCACCAGAAGGCGAAGACGATGCCCGCCACCGCGACGACGGGCACGATGAAGACCATCGCGTGCGAGAGCTGCACCAGGATCATGGTCGGCAGCGGCAACGGCTTGCCCAGCCCGGCGAACATCTTCTCGAAGATGGGCACGACGAACACCAGCATGGCCGCGACGCCGACGATGGTCATGCAGAAGACGATGACCGGGTACGTCAGCGCCGACTTGATCGCCGAGCGGAGCTTGACCTCCTTCTCGAAGTTCTCGGCCACGGCCTCCAGGGCTCCGTCGAGGAAGCCGCCGGTCTCGCCCGCCTTGACCATGTTGATCATCAGCGGAGGGAAGACGCTCGAATGCCTGCGCATCGCGTCGGAGACGGAGATGCCGCTCTCGACCTGATCGCGCACATCCGTGAGCACGGCGGTGAACTTCTTGTTCGGATTCTGCTCGGCCAGGATGTTGAGCGTCCGCAAGAGCGAGAGGCCGGCGCCGATCATGGTCGCCATCTGACGGCTCATGACGGCGAGCTCCTTGAGCTTCACACCCGAGCCGGTGGACAGCTTGATCTCGCGATTGAGGCCGGTGCCCTCCGCCGCCTCCGCGATGGAGACGGGAGAGAGTCCCATGGTCCGCAGCCGCGAGGCGACGGCGGCCTCGCTGGTCGCGTCCACGCGGCCCTTGACGATCTTGCCGGAGGCGTCGCGACCCTTGTAGGCGTAGGGCGTGCTGATGGCCACGGTCAGCCCACCGTCCCGGAGTAGCTGTCGCCAAAGTCGGGTCCGCTGGCGGCGATCGCCATGGCCGAGTGCTCGGTCGGCGACTCGACGCGCTGGATCAGGCGGCCGATGCCCTCGCGGTCGTGGGCCTTCTCCAGTGCAGCCCGGCGAGTGATCACACCGGCGTTGACGAGCTCCGCCAGGTGCTGGTCCATGGTCCGCATCCCGGTATCGCGACCCGCCTGCATCATCGAGGCGATCTGGTAGGTCTTGCCCTCGCGGATGACGTTGGCGATCGCCGGGTTCATCATGAGGATCTCGGTGGCGACCACACGGCCCTTTCCGCTGGCGCGCTTGATGAGCGTTTGCGAGACGACGCCCTGCAGCGTCCCCGCGAGCTGTGCGCGCACCTGGTCCTGCTGGTGTGGTGGGAAGACATCGATGACGCGGTCGATGGTCTGCGGCGCGTCCTGGGTGTGGAGAGTCGCGAAGACGAGGTGGCCGGTCTCTGCGGCGGTGAGCGCGACCGAGATGGTCTCCAGGTCGCGGAGCTCGCCGATGAGGATGACGTCGGGGTCCTGGCGCAGCACGTGCTTGAGAGCGTTGTTGAAGCTGTGCGTGTCGTGTCCGACTTCGCGCTGGTTGACGATCGACTTCTTGTGGACGTGCATGAACTCGATCGGGTCCTCCACGGTGACGATGTGGTCGGAGCGCGTGCTGTTCACCAGATCGATGAGTGCGGCGAGGGTCGTCGACTTGCCAGAGCCGGTCGGACCGGTGACGAGCACCAGACCACGCGGGAGCTGCGAGAACTGACCGATCGTCTCCGGTACGCCGAGATCGGCGAGCTGCTTGATCTCGGTCGGGATGAGACGGAAGGCGCCGCCGTAGGATCCGCGCTGCTGGTAGAGGTTGACGCGGAACCGGGCGTTGGTCGAGATCGTGAACGCGAAGTCCAGCTCGTGTTCGCGCTCGAACTGCTGCAGCTGACGCTCGCTGAGCAGGCTGGTGAGCGCGGAGCGGGTGCGGTCGTGGTTCCACGGGTCAGTGCTTGCTGCGGGGCGCAGTCCGCCGTCGATGCGCACCATGGGCGGAGCGCCGACCGTGATGTGGAGGTCGGACGCGCGCTGGTATACCACCTCGTGGAGGGCGGCGACCAGGTCCTTGTCGGCCTTCTCCAGCGCCTCCCGCTCCGGGTCGGTGAGACCTTCGTCGAACTCGGGGATGACCGGATGCGGCACATGCTCCGGCTCGGGGGCAGGCGCGGCGGCCCGACGGCCGGCGGGGATGAGGCGGGTGACCGGCGCGGTCGGGGCGATCGGCTCGGCCGTCGGCGGGGAGATGGCGTCGAGCGACCAGACGGGCATCGGCGGCTCCGGCGGGTCGAGCTCGAAGCCCGGAGAGGCTGCGACCGGCTCCGGCGCGGCGTAGGCGACGGGCTCCGGATACACCGGCTCGGGCGCTGGATACGCGAACGGCTCCGCCGCCACCGGCTCCGGATACCCGAACGGCTCCGCCACCGGCTCCGGATACGAGAACGGTTCCGCCGCCACCGGCTCCGGCAGCACCGGCTCCGGCGCCGGCAGCGCCACCGGCTCCGCCCCGACCGGCGGCGCCCACACGGGAGGCGCGCTGAGCGGGACGCCCGGGCCGGGTGCCCAGCCTCCGGCGGTGGCGCCGGGCGGGGTCACGGGAATCTCGTAGATCGGCTTCTCCGTCGGGGGCGGGAAGCCGCCCCAGCTCTCGTCGTTCGTCATGTGCCCTCCCTAGGCGACCACTCTGAGGATCTCTTCCACGGACGTCATGCCGCGCTTGACCTTCTCCCAGCCGTCCTCGCGCAGCGTCAGCATCCCCTGCTCACGCGCGGCCCGGCCGATCTCGGCGCTGGAGGCGCGCTCGACGGCGAGGCGCTCGATCTCCTCCGTCACGGCCATCACCTCATGAACCGCGATGCGGCCCCGGTAGCCGGTGTTCGAGCAGGCGGGGCAGCCGACAGGGACGAACAGCTGCGGCGGCTCCTCGCCGGCCGGCACCGAGAAGCGCAGGCGGCGCAGATCGTCCGCGGCGTACGCGCCCGGCTGCTTGCAGCGTGCGCACAGGCGGCGCGCGAGGCGCTGGGCGACGACGCAGTCGAGCGCCGAGCCGACGAGGAACGGCTCGATGTCCATCTCGGTGAGTCGCGTGACCGCGCTGGGGGCGTCGTTCGTGTGGAGGGTCGACAGGACCAGATGGCCGGTCAGCGACGCCTCGATCGCGATCTGCGCGGTCTCGTGGTCGCGGATCTCGCCCAGCAGCACCACATCCGGGTCCGAGCGCAGGATGCTGCGCAGGGCGCTCGCGAAGGTCAGGCCCGCCTTCGGGTTGACCTGCACCTGGTTGATGCCCGGCATCCGGTACTCGACAGGGTCCTCGACGGTGATCACGTTGATCTCCGGGCGCGCCACGGCGTTGAGCGTCGTGTACAGCGTCGTCGACTTTCCCGACCCGGTCGGGCCGGTCACCAGGATCATCCCGTACGGCTTCGAGTACGACTCGCGGTACGTCTCGAAGTTGCGCTCCAGCAGGTTGAGGTCGCCCAGCGTCATCCCGGTGTTGGTGTTGTCCAGGATGCGCATGACGACCTTCTCGCCCCACACCGTCGGCAGGGTGGCGACGCGCAGGTCGATCTGGCGGCCGCCGTGGACGACCGACATGCGGCCGTCCTGCGGCGTGCGGCGTTCGGCGATGTCGATGTCCGACATGATCTTGAGGCGCGAGATGACGCCGTTCTGGATGCTCTTCGGCGCCGACTGCATGGCGTGCAGCACGCCGTCGATGCGGTACCGCACCCGGACGTCGTGCTCGGCAGGCTCGATGTGGATGTCGGAGGCGTGATCCTGGATGGCCTGACTGACCAGCAGGTTCACGAACCGGACGATCGGAGCGTCGTCGTCGGAGGCCTCGGCGAAGGCCGTCTCCTCGACCGGGGCCGTCTCCTCCTGGAGCGTCGTCGTCAGGTCGCTGAGCTCGTCGTCGGCGCGCACATAGCGGTCGATCGCGGTGCGCAGGTCTGCCTCCTCCGCGACCGCGGCCGCGACGGTGAGGCGGGAGGCGGCGCGCACATCGTCGATGGCGAAGACGTTGCCGGGGTCGGCCATCGCGAGGACGATCATCCCGTCGGCCAGGCCGATCGGGAGCACGGTATGACGGCGGCAGATGGTGCCGGGGATGAGCGCGACCGCCGTGCGGTCGACGGGGAAGTCCGCGAGCTCGACGAAGGGGATGCCCGCCTGCGCGGCTCTCGCGCGCGCGAGCTGCGCGGACGTGATCGCGCCGCGCTCCATCAACTCGCGCACGACGGACTCATCAGCCGCCGGCTCGGTCGCCACGCGGTCGAGGTATTCGATCGGCAGGTGGCCGTGGAGGATGAGGATCTCGGTCATGGACGCCACGGGGACCTCCTACGGATAGCGGCTGCCGACGGGTCGGGTCAACGGCAGACCCGTCCGGTCGGAGGCGAGACTCCCCTGCCCGGCAGGGCGTTGTCACCCTATGCAGCGGCCCGAACAGGGCGACAGACCCGCTTGAGGGTGCCACACCGGTGGGGGGCACCCGCTCGCGGGGCGTGCATCCATCCTCGATCGGCCGTCACCGAGGGGCCAGAGCGCCCGCGCACGATAATGCGGGTGTAGCGCGGAGGGGGGCTCAGCGCAGCTTGCCGCGGCGGCTCGCGAGGTACACGAGCACGCCGGCGAGCACCGCGCATCCCATCGTCGTCAGCCAGAACGGGAGGGTCGCGGCGGCATGCCCGGAGACGGCCTGCGCGACGCCGACGACGAAGCTGACCACCGCGACGACCAGCAGCACGGCCCCGAAGCCGAGCATGGCCCGGCCGGCGGTGTCGGTGTACTCGAGGAGCTGGCGCCACATGGTTCCATCATCCCAGACGCATGGAACTCGCCTACAACCCGCCGGACACCCTGAGCGTCGCCCCGGTCGCGTACCCGGCTTCATCGGAGAGCAGCCAGTTGATGGCGCCGGCGATCTCCGCCGGCTCGCCGGCGCGCCCCAAGGGGATCGAGGAAGCGACCTTCGCCGGGCGCTGCGCGTCCAGGTGGAAGTCAGTCCAGACGGTCCCAGGCTCGACGCAGTTGACGCGGATGCCGAGGGCGGCAAGCTCCTTGGACAGACCGACCGTCAGCGCTGCGACGCCCGCTTTCGCGGCTGCGTAGTGCACGTAGGTGCCGGGGCTGCCCAGTGTGGATGCCGCCGAGCCGACGAGGACCAGGGCGCCTCGCGTCGATGCCAGGTGGGGGATCGCCGCCCGGGCGGTCAGCACTGCTCCCAGCAGGTTGACCTCGAGATCCTGTCGGATGGCAGCCGGGGCCAGCTCGGTCAAGCGGCCAACGGCACGCACGGCACCGGCGGAGGCCACCACTCCGGCGATCGGGCCCAGCGACTCCCCCCGGCGCGGAAGAACGCCTCGAGAGAGGACGCATCCGTCACATCGACTCGGGCGCCCACGGCCCGCGCACCGCTGCTTCGGACCCGGTCGACCACCTCGTTCGCTGCGTCCTCGTCTCGGTGGAAGCCGACGAGGACATCGTGCCCAGCGGCTGCGACGCGTTCGACGACGGCCGCGCCGATTCCACGTGATCCGCCTGTCACCGCGATCACCTTCGCCTTCGCAGTGCTCATCCTGGAAGCCTAGCCAGAGCCCGGAGACGACGAAGGGCCCCCGGCGAAGCGCCGGGGGCCCAGGTCGTACGGGTACCTGCTTAGTTGTAGGTGCCCGGGGTGTAGTCGTCCGAGCTGAAGCTGTCGAAGTCGACGAAGCTCAGGTCGTTCTCGCTGAACGAGGAGTCGTCGGCGAAGATGCGGTTGGGGTACCGCTCCGCCTTGGCCTCCTCGGTCGCCTCCACCGAGACGTTCCGGTAGCGCTGCAGGCCGGTTCCGGCCGGGATGAGCTTACCGATGATGACGTTCTCCTTGAGACCGATCAGCGGGTCGGACTTGCCCTCCATGGCCGCCTGCGTCAGGACGCGGGTGGTCTCCTGGAAGGACGCGGCCGACAGCCACGACTCGGTCGCCAGCGAGGCCTTGGTGATACCCATGACCTCCTGACGGGCGGACGCCGTCTTCTTACCCTCCTGCAGCGCAGCGCGGTTGATCTCGTTGTACCGCGAGCGGTCGACGAGCTCACCCGGCAGCAGGTCGGTGTCGCCGTGGTCGACGACGGTGACCTTGCGGAGCATCTGGCGGACGATGACCTCGATGTGCTTGTCGTGGATCGGCACACCCTGCGAGCGGTAGACGCCCTGCACGCCGCCCACCAGGTGCTTCTGCACCTCGCGGACGCCCTTGACCCGGAGGACCTCCTTCGGGTCGACCGTGCCGACGATCAGCTGGTGGCCGAGCTCGACGTGCTGGCCGTCCTCCACCAGGAGGGTGGAGCGCTTCAGCACCGGGTAGACGTGCGCCTCATCGCCGTTGTCGGGGGTCAGGATGACCTTCCGGGACTTGTCCGTCTCCTCGATGGTGATGCGGCCGGCGGCCTCGGCGATCGGGGACGCACCCTTCGGGGTACGAGCCTCGAACAGCTCCTGGACACGCGGCAGACCCTGGGTGATGTCGTCCGCGGAGGCCGAACCACCCGTGTGGAAGGTACGCATCGTCAGCTGGGTACCGGGCTCACCGATCGACTGGGCGGCGATGATGCCGACCGCCTCGCCGATGTCCACCAGCTTGCCGGTCGCGAGCGAACGGCCATAGCAGGCGGCGCAGACGCCGACCGCCGACTCGCAGGTCAGCACGGAGCGGACCTTGATGTCGGTGACGCCGGCGGCGACCAGCTTGTCGATGAGCACGTCGCCCACGTCCTCGCCCGCCTTCGCGACCACAGAGCCGTCCGTCCCGACCGCGTCAGCGGCCAGGGTGCGGGCGAACACCGAGTTCTCGACGTTCGGGTCGCGGGTCAGGGTGCCGTCGGCGCCGACCGTCGCGATCGGCAGGTCGAGGCCCTTGGTCGTGCCGCAGTCGTCCTCGCGGATGATGACATCCTGCGAGACGTCCACCAGACGACGGGTCAGGTAGCCCGAGTCCGCCGTACGGAGGGCCGTGTCGGCCAGACCCTTACGGGCACCGTGCGTCGCGATGAAGTACTCCGCCACCGACAGACCCTCGCGGTACGAGGAGATGATCGGACGGGGGATGATCTCACCCTTCGGG
>JAEWJG010000261.1 GCA_023386675.1 Actinomycetes bacterium | reverse complement strand
GTCCCGGCGTGCCCCGGCACGGCGTGTTGCGTCAACTCATCGCATTGGTCCGGCTGGTGGGCGGCTACAGCGGGTGGGCCGACTCGGGGTCGACGACCGTCAGCTCGGCGATCTTCGCCGCGCGGCCGTCGCCGGAGGAGCGGCCGGTGAGCCTGCGCCCGATCCACGGCAGCACGTAGCGGCGGTAATAGTCGGCGGTGCGGCGGGTGCGCTCGCCGGGCGGGGCGGCGGCGACCACGGCGACGCCCCACTCCTCGGGCACCGGGATGCCCAACGCCGTCAGCACGTTGCTCGCCACTCGCGCATGCCCGAGCGGGCCGAGGTGGAGCCGATCGGCCGACCAGTAGCGGATATCCTCCAGCCCCTCGTCGGCCCAGTTGTCCACGAAGGTGATGCCCTCTCGCGGCAGCATCTCCCGCACCGCGACCGCCAGTTCCTCGCCTCGGCGGCGCATGAGGCCGCCGAGCGGGAGGTGCGCACTCGGGTTCGCGCCGCTCAACAGCAGCATGTGGCTGCCGGATGCGACGACGCGGTCGGCCGCATCCATCAGCGTCCTCGCGACGCCCCCGATGTCGACGCGCGGGCGCATGATGTCGTTGCCGCCGCCGTTGAGGCTGACCAGGTCGGGATGCTGCGCGATGGCCGGATCCACCTGCTCCGCCACGATCGGCCCGAGCTTGCGGCCGCGCACGGCGAGGTTCGCGTAGCGGAACGGTTCCGGGGACGCGGCGGCCATCCCGAGGGCGACGAAGTCGGCCCATCCGCGCACGCGGCCGTCGGGCAGGTCGTCGCCGACGCCCTCCGTGAAGCTGTCCCCGATGGCGATGTAGCTGGAGAATGCGGTGCTCGACACGGCCTCAACGCTACCCCGCGCCGCTACGATGTCCGGCATCGGCATCGGCACCGACGCCGGAAAGGGGCTCCCATGCAGAAGGTCAGCACGTTCCTGTGGTTCGAGCGCGGAGTGGAGGAGGCGGCGCAGCTGTACACGTCGCTCATCCCGAACTCGGAGATCCTGGAGGTGAACCGGTACGGCGAGGGGATGCCCGACGGGCTCATCGTCCTGCGGTTCACCCTCGACGGGGTCGAGTACCAGGCGATGAACACCGGGCCGGCCGGCGGTTTCACCGAGGCCTTCTCGCTGTCGGTGCTGTGCGACGACCAGGCCGAGGTCGACCGGCTGTGGGAGGCGCTCACCGCCGACGGCGGCGAGGAGAGCATGTGCGGCTGGCTGAAGGACCCGTGGGGCGTCAGCTGGCAGATCGTCCCGCGGCGGCTGCTCCAGCTGCAGTCCGACCCCGACCCGGCGCGCGCCGCCCGCGCGAACCAGGCCATGCTCGGGATGCGCAAGCTCGACATCGCCGCGCTGGAGGCCGCCGCCGACGGCGCCTGACCCGCCCTTCCCTTCGTGAAGTGCAGGTAGTTGCGCACTCGCGCGGCGTGTCGACCGCAACTAGCTGCACTTCACCGGAGGGGGCTAGCGGGCGATGAGGGTCTGCCAGGCGTTGAGGTGCTCGACGGTGACTCCGCCGTAGCCGCGCAGCGACGCCAGCGCCGTGCGCACCTTGGCCGTCTCGGACTCCAGCAGCGCAGCGGTGTCGTCGCCGAAGGTGGCCGAGGGCCCGCCCGCGACCTCGGGCGTGTCCGTCTCGACGCCGACGGTGAACGGGATGCGCTTGGCCGCGGCCGCCTGCGCCGCCGGCTTGGCGTACGCGATGATGCCGTCCGTCCCGGCCGCGTGGTCGCTGAACGCGACGATCGCGACCGACTTCAGGTGGGGGAGCAGCGCGTCGAACGCCGTGCCGCCTCCCGGCTGCGGCTTCGCGGCCAGCCACCACGGCAGGTCGGCGCCGATCGGCACGGAGCCCGCGGCGACCTTCGCCGCGTCGTACATGGTCTGCAGCTTCGCGACCACGGCGGGAAGCTCGCTGTCGGAGGACACCACCCACGGCTCGACATCGAACTGCACCGCATCGAAGGGGGCCGCGCGCAGGGCCGCGGAGGTCCACGTCGCAGCGAGCGACGGATCGTCGGCCCAGGAGCCGTCACCGCCGAGCGCCGCCACCTTTGTCACACCCGCCGCGTGCAGCGCCGCCACCGCGTCCGTCAGCCACGCCGAGAACGGCCCCTCGTCGGCCGCCCACGGCACCGACAGGAACACGGTGCGCAACTGGTGCGCCGCCGCGAAGTCGGCCAGCGCCTGCGGCTCGAACTGCGGCATCCCCTCGCCGCGCGCATCCACCGCGGGGTCGATGGGATTGCCCCACGCCCACATTCCGGTGATGGCTGAGGACGCGGTGGTGCCGCTGTCGACGCGGCCGGTCACGGCGGTCGCCGGAGCGGCTGCGAAAAGCGATCCGCCGAGGACGACCGCGAGCGCGGCGATGACGGCGGTGGAGCGGAGACGGAGGCCTTCCATGGCACACCCTTCAGACGCGGAACAATTGCGGTACTGCAGATTCGGGTGTGCAGTACGTCCATCATCCCAATTTCTTCCGGGACGTCTAGGCCGCGTTCGGGGTACAAATCGCTCGGACCGGGGTCAGTCCCGCCAGCCGAGCGCCGGGGCGATCTGCGTGACGATCGTCTCGAGCAGGTGCGCGTTGTACTCGACGCCGAGCTGATTCGGCACGGTCACCAGCAGCGTGTCCGCATTCGCGACCGCCGCGTCCTCGCGCAGCTCCTCGACGATCCGCTCCGGCTCGCCGACGTAGCTCTTGCCGAAGCGGGCCAGTCCGCCGTCGAGATGCCCGACCTGGTCGTGCCGATCGGCGAGGGCGGACGCGCCGAAGTAGCGGCGGTCGAGGTCTGTCGTGATCGGCAGGATGCTGCGGCTCACGGACACGCGCGGCTCGCGCTCCCAGCCGGCCGCCTTCCACGCGTCGCGGTACTGCTGCAGCTGCTCGTACTGGAGGTCGGAGAACGGGACGCCCGTGTCCTCCGTCAGCAGGGTCGAGCTCATCAGGTTCATGCCCTGCTCGGCCGCCCACACCGCGGTCGCCCTCGTGCCGGCGCCCCACCAGATGCGGTCGCCAAGGCCGGGGGACTGAGGCTCGATCGCCAACGCGCCGCGCTGGCCGCCCGTCATGGCCGGATTCGCCTCGGCGACACCCGCACCGTCGATCGCGGCCCGGAACAGCTCGGTGTGCCGGCGCGCCATGTCCGCATCCGTCTCGCCCTCGGCGGGGACGTAGCCGAACGACTCCGACCCGCGCAGCGCCGTCTCGGGTGACCCGCGGCTCACGCCGAGCTGCAGCCTCCCGCCGCTGATGAGGTCGGCGGCCGCCGCGTCCTCGGCCATGTAGAGGGGATTCTCGTAGCGCATGTCGATCACGGCGGTGCCGATGTCGATGCGCTTCGTGCGCGTGCCGATCGCCGCGAGCAGCGGGAACGGCGACGCCAGCTGCGGCGCGAAGTGGTGGACGCGGACGAACGCTCCGTCCGCACCCAGCTCCTCGGCGGCGACGGCCAGCTCGATGGTCTGGGTGAGGGCGTCCGCCGCGGTGCGCGACACGGAGCCGGGGATGGGCTGGTAGTGCCCGAAGCTGAGGAACCCGATGCGTTTCACATCCACTCCAATCGGTCCTCGTCGCAGCCTATTCCGCCGCGCTAGGGTCGGGGCATGGCGGAGTGGCTGTGTTCGACCTGCGCGGTGGAGTACCCGGCGGGCGAGAACCCTCCGGAGCACTGTCCGATCTGCGAGGACGAACGCCAGTACGTCCCCCCGACCGGGCAGGAGTGGACCACGCTCCAGCGCCTGCAACGCGAGGGCGAGCGCGTCGTCGTCACCGAGCTGGAGCCGGACCTCTACGGCCTGCGCAGCGAGCCGAAGGTCGGGATCGGCCAGCAGGGCATCCTGCTGCGCACGCCGGACGGCAACCTGCTGTGGGACCCGACCGGCTACGTCGATGAGGCCGCCGCGGCCGTAGTGCAGGACCTCGGCGGCGCGGCCGTGATAGCCACCAGCCACCCGCACATGTTCGGCGCGCAGGTGACCTGGTCCCGGATGCTCGGCGGCCCTCCGGTGCTCGTCAACGCCGCCGACCGGCACTGGGTGCAGCGGGAGGACGCGGCGATCGAGACCTGGACCGGCGAGGTGGAGGTGCTCCCAGGGGTGACCCTGCGCACGATCGGCGGCCACTTCCCGGGCAGCGCCGTGGTGCATTGGGACCGCGGCGTGGTGCTCAGCGGCGACACCGTGTTCCCGGGGCCGTCGCAGCGGTGGGTGACGTTCCAGCGTAGCTTCCCGAACGACATCCCGCTCTCGGCCGCCGTGGTGCGCCGCGTGGCCGACGCCGTGTGCGACCGGCCGTTCGAGCGGATGTACGGCAACCTGGGCAACGTCGTGCTGCAGGATGCGCGCGGCGCGGTGCTGCGCTCGGCCGATCGCTACATCGGCTGGGTCAGCGGGGCCTACGACCACCTGACGTGAGTCACAGGAACGCCGCGAGCTCCAGCTCCATCGCCGGCTTCGGCTTCGCGCCGATGATCGTCTTCACGACCTCCCCGTTCTGGAACACCTTGATCACCGGCAGCGCCAGCGCCTTGTAGGCGACCGTTGTCTCCATGTTCTCGTCGGCGTTGATCTTGAGGATGCGGATGCGGTCGGCGTGCTCGTCCTGCAGCTGCTGCAGGATCGGCGTCAGCGCGCGGCACGGGCCGCACCATTCCGCCCAGAACTCGACGATGGTGGTGCCCGGGGCGGCGAGCACATCCTCCTGGAAGCGGGCGTCCGTGACGCTCTCGATCGTGGTCATGGCGGCAGGCTAAGCCTTGACCCGTGGGGCAGGGTCAAGCGGGCCGTCCGGAAACCTGTGCGAGCATGGGACGAGGAGGTGCGCATGGACATCCTGAGCCCGCAGCAGATCCGCGAGTCGTTCGTCAACTGCTCGCGCAGCGAAGCCGAGGAGCTTCCGATGCCGCCCGGCCTGCACGAGGTCGACTGGGCGCGGCGCGAGTACCTCGGCTGGCGCGACCCGCGGCTGCCCCAACGCGGCTACGTCGTCATCCCGACCGAGGACGGCCCGGTGGGGATCGTGCTGCGCGCCTCCGAGGCCAGCATGCGGTCGCACGCGCCGTCGATGTGCGGCTGGTGCCAGGATGTGCACCTCACCAACGACGTCTGGTTCTGGTCGGCGCGCCGTGCGGGCGCCGCGGGCCGTAACGGCGACACCGTCGGCACGCTCGTGTGCGGCGCTTTCGAGTGCAGCGCGAACGTGCGCCGCACTCCACCGCCGTCGTACGTCGGCTTCGACGCCGACCTGATGGTCGAGCAGCGGATCGAGGGGCTGGCCGAACGAGCCAGGCGCTTCGCCGCGACCGTCATCGGCGCGCGCATCTGACCGTCCGTGACGAGAGTGTCGTGCCGCCGGTGGGACTCGAACCCACACGCCCTTCCGGACAAAGCATTTTGAGTGCTCCGCGTCTGCCATTCCGCCACGGCGGCGCACAACAACACCTGAACGATACCGTAGGATTTTGCACGTGACTGACCAGGAAACGACCCCCACCGCACCCCGCCGCGTCGTCGTGGCGGAGGACGAGTCCCTCATCCGCCTCGACATCGTCGAGATCCTGCGCGACAACGGATTCGAGGTGGTCGGTGAGGCCGGAGACGGCGAGACCGCCGTCGCGCTCGCCACCGAGCTGCGCCCCGACCTGGTGATCATGGACGTCAAGATGCCGCAGCTCGACGGCATCTCCGCGGCCGAGCGTCTGTCGAAGGACCACATCGCCCCGGTCGTCCTGCTGACCGCGTTCAGCCAGAAGGAGCTCGTCGAGCGCGCCACAGAGGCCGGCGCCCTCGCCTACGTGGTGAAGCCGTTCACGCCGAACGACCTCCTGCCCGCGATCGAGATCGCGCTCGCGCGCTACGCCCAGATCATCGCCCTGGAGGCCGAGGTCGGCGACATGGTCCAGCGCTTCGAGACCCGCAAGCTGGTCGACCGCGCGAAGGGCCTGCTCAACGAGAAGATGGGCCTGTCGGAGCCGGAGGCGTTCCGCTGGATCCAGAAGGCGTCGATGGACCGCCGTCTCACCATGCACGACGTCGCCCAGGCGATCATCGAGCAGCTCGCGCCCAAGAAGTAGGGCGCGGGGGCCTTACAGGTCCTTGATCAGGTTCGTGATGCGGATCGTGGAACAGCGACGGCCCCGGTCGTCCGTCACCGCGATCTCATGGGTCGTCAGCGTGCGTCCGAGGTGGACGGGCGTGCACACTCCGGTCACGTAGCCGCTCGTCGCCGAACGGGTGTGCGAGGCGTTGATCTCGATCCCGACGGCGAGGCGCCCCTCGCCGGCCCAGAGGTTCGCCGACATCGAGCCGAGGGACTCGCCGAGCACCACGTACGCACCGCCGTGCAGGAGGTCCGCGGGCTGCGTGTTGCCCTCCACCGGCATGCGCGCCACAGCGCGCTCCACGGTGAACTCGAGCATCTCGATCCCCATCTTCTGGGCGAGTGCTCCGAGCCCCCTCTGCTGCACGTACGCGAGCGCGTCCTCGGTCATCGTCGGCCTCCTGGGCGGTCGTCGGGAGTGTCACCGGCCCCTTGTAGGCTGGGCTGGTGTCAGACTCCGAAAAGCCTACCCTCCTGATCATCGACGGCCATTCGCTGGCATTCAGGGCCTTCTACGCTCTTCCGGTCGACAGCTTCGTCAACCGCGAGGGTCAGCACACGAACGCGATCCACGGCTTCATCGCCATGTTCATCAACCTGCTGCAGCAGCAGAAGCCGACGCACCTCGCAGTGGCCTTCGACATCTCGCGCTACTCGTTCCGCACCCGCGAGTACCCGGAGTACAAGGGCACCCGCGGCGAGACCCCGTCGGAGTTCGCGGGCCAGGTCCCGCTGCTCGAAGAGGCGCTGCACGCGATGAACGTGACGACGATCGCGAAGGAGGACTTCGAGGCCGACGACATCCTCGCCACCCTCGCGCGCCAGGGCGCCGAACAGGGCTTCAAGGTGTTCATCGTCTCGGGCGACCGGGACACCATCCAGCTCGTCAACGACGACGTCACGCTGCTCTACCCGAACGTGCGCGGCGTCTCCGAGCTCAAGGTCTACGACCCCGCGGCGGTACGCGAGAAGTACGGCATCGAACCGCACGAGTACCCCGAGATCGCCGCACTTGTCGGCGAGACGAGCGACAACCTGATCGGCATCGACAAGGTCGGCGAGAAGACGGCCGTCAAGTGGGTGCAGCAGTACGGAACGGTCGAGAACATCGTCGCCCACGCCGACGAGATCAAGGGCGTCGTCGGGCAGAACCTGCGCGACCAGAAGGAGAACGCGCTCCGCAACCGCCGGCTCAACCAGCTGCGCGACGACGTCGAGCTACCGATCGGCCCGGCCGACCTGGAGCGCAAGCCGCTCAACGAGAACGCCGTGCGCGACATCTTCGCGCGCCTCCAGTTCAAGACGCTGCTCGAGCGGCTGATGAAGACGGCCGCAGAAGAGGGGATGCTCGACGGCGTCGCCGCGTCCGCCCAGGTCGGCGACGCGGGCGCCGTCACCGCGCCGGCCGTCCGGACCCTGGTCGACGAGGAGCTGGCGAACTGGCTGTCGAAGGCGTCGGCCGACGGCGCGGCCGTCGCGGTGCAGGTGGAGCTCGGTCCGGCCGGCATCTCCGGCTTCGGACTCGCGACCGCCGACGACAGCGTCTACGTGCCGTGGGTGCCGGGCCGCCCCGACTACGCGGCGCTGGAGGAGTGGCTCGCGAGCGGCGCGCCGAAGTACTTCTTCCACGCCAAGCCGCAGTTCAAGGCGCTCAGCCGCGCCGGCTTCGTGGTCGACGGCCTCGCATTCGACACGCGGATCGCATCCTGGCTCGTGAACCCCGGCGCGGCCGCGCAGTCGCTCGCCGAGCAGGTCTACGAGGTGCTGGGCGAGACCCTGCCGGTCTCCGACCCGAACCAGCTCGTCCCGATCAACGACGCCGTGAGCCCCGCGACCGAGGCGTGGTTCATCCGCCGGGTGGCCGAGGGCCAGGCCATCGCGCTCGACGACGGCACCCGCAGCGTGCTCGACGACATCGAGCTGCCGCTCGTCGCCGTTCTCGCCGAGATGGAGCTGAACGGCGTCACCATCGACTCCGCCGTGCTCTCCCGCCTGCGCGGACAGCTGACCGACAAGGCCAACGACTTCGCCGCCCAGGCCTACGCGCAGGTGGGCCACGAGCTCAACCTCGGCTCCCCGAAGCAGCTCCAGCAGGTGCTGTTCGAGGAGCTCGGGATGCCGAAGACCCGCGCCACCAAGACCGGGTACTCGACCGATGCCGGGTCGCTCGCCGACCTGCAGGAGAAGAGCCCGCATCCGTTCCTCGGACTGCTTCTGCAGCATCGGGACGCGACCAAGCTCAAGCAGATCGTGGAGACGCTGGAGCGCTCCGTGGAGTCGGATGGCCGCATCCACACCACCTACGACCAGACCGGCACGAGCACGGGCCGCATCTCGTCGAACGACCCGAACCTCCAGAACATCCCGATCCGCACCGAGGAAGGCCGCGAGATCCGCTCGGCGTTCACGCAGGGCGAGGGCTTCGAGACGCTGCTGACCGCCGACTACTCGCAGATCGAGATGCGGATCATGGCGCACCTGTCGGAGGACCCGGGTCTCATCGAGGCGTTCAACGGGGGAGAAGACCTTCACCGCTTCGTCGGATCCCGGGTGTTCGGCGTCTCGCCGGCGGAGGTCACGCCCGCGATGCGCACCAAGGTCAAGGCGATGTCGTACGGGCTCGCCTACGGGCTCTCGGCGTTCGGCCTCTCGAAGCAGCTGCGCATCGAAACGTCGGAGGCCCGCCAGCTGATGACCGACTACTTCGAGCGCTTCGGCGCGGTGCGGGACTACCTCCGCAACGTCGTCGAGCAGGCCCGCGTGGACGGCTTCACCGAGACCATCTTCGGCCGCCGCCGTCCGTTCGCAGACCTGACCTCGACCAACCGCGTCATGCGCGAGAACGCCGAGCGGCAGGCGCTCAACGCGCCCATCCAGGGGTCGGCGGCCGACATCATGAAGGTCGCGATGCTCGGCATCGCCGGCGACATCATCGACCAGAAGCTCGACTCGCGGATGCTGCTCCAGGTGCACGACGAGCTCATCTTCGAGGTGGCGACCGGGGAGTGGGACGCGCTCGAGGCGATCGTCCGCGCGCGGATGGCCGGCGCAGCCGACCTGCGTGTGCCGCTCGACGTGCAGGTCGGGCGCGGGGCGAATTGGGACGCGGCGGCGCACTGAGTCCGGTCGGGGCTACGCTGCCCGTGTGAGCGAGCTGGAGCCGCGGAAGCGGCGTCGGAAGGCTGGCGTTGCGCGGCATGTTCCGAGCGAGGTCGTGCCGATCCCGCCGGAGGAGGCGCGGGACTTCGTGCGGGCTGCACTGACGGGGACGAGCCTGCGGGATCCGTTCGTCCAGCTGGGGACGCTCTTCATCCTGTTCGAGCCGCACCTGCGGTTCATCCCGGTGGATGCGACGCACACCCGGATCGAGTTCGACGCCGTCGGCGTGGTGCCCGGTGCCGACGTGCTGCTGTACACGCGGAAGCTCGGCGAGATCGACCGGTTCTTCGTCGCCCTGCGGGACGAACTGGACCGGCGCGGGCTCGCCTGAACCTGTCCACACGCCTCCCCGTCCGCGACTTGTCCACAATTGCGCGCGACCCGTGCCGGGCGGGAGCGGTCGTCGGTAGTGTCGGAGCATGACCAACGATCAGAAGCGCGAACCCACCCCGGTCGACACGATCGCCGAGGAGTGGGTCGACACCCAGCTCGAGCTCTACCCGGAATACCACGTCTGGCTCGGCCGCCCCGGCCGCGAGGGCGAGTACGCGGACTACTCGCCCGCGGGCGCGGAGCACGCCATCGCCAAGGTGAGGGAGGCGCTTGCCCGCATCGAAGCGGCCGAGCCGGTCGATGACATCGACCGCGTCACCAAGATGGATCTGACGCGCGAGCTGCAGCTCACCGTCGAGAAGCATGAGGCCGGGTTCGCCCAGCGCGACCTCAACGTCATCGCGTCTCCGCCGCAGGAGCTCCGCGACATCTTCGACCTCGTGCCGACGGACACGGAGGAGGACTGGGCCAACGTCGCCAAGCGCCTCCACAACCTCCCCGCCGCGATGAACGGCTACGTCGAGACCCTGCGCACCGGCATCGCAGCCGGCAACGTCCCCGCCATCCGCCAGGTGCGTGAGGTTCTCGCTCAGGCCCGCAAGCAGGTCGCCGACACCGGCTTCTTCTACGAGTTCACGGCCGACGCGAAGCCGCTCAACGGCGTGCTGCCGGAGTCGCTGAAGGCCGACCTCGCCGACGGCGCGAAGGAGGCCGCACAGGCCTACGCCACGCTGGCCGACTTCTTCGAGAACGAGCTGGCGCAGCACGCGCCGGAGAAGGACGCGGTCGGCCGTGAGCTGTACGCGCTCGCCTCGCGCGGCTTCCTCGGCGCGACCGTCGACCTCGACGAGACCTACGAGTGGGGCATCGAAGAGCTGGCGCGGATGCGCGCCGAACAGGAGTCGATCGCCGACGAGATCAAGTCGGGCGCGAGCGTGCTCGAGGCGATCGAGTTCCTCGACGGCGACCCCGAGCGCAAGCTGCACGGCACCGACGCGCTGCAGCGCTGGATGCAGGAGACCAGCGACCGCGCGATCGAGGAGCTCGGAAAATCGCACTTCGACATCCCCGCCGAGATCCGCCGTCTCGAGTGCATGATCGCGCCCACGCAGGAGGGCGGCATCTACTACACCGGTCCGACCGACGACTTCTCTCGCGCCGGCCGCATGTGGTGGAGCGTGCCGGAGGGCGTCACCGAGTTCGACACCTGGCGCGAGCTGACCACCGTGTATCACGAGGGTGTTCCGGGTCACCACCTGCAGATCGCGCAGGCGACCTACAACAAGGCACAGCTCAACTCCTGGCGCCGCATCGCCGGAACATCCGGCCATGCCGAGGGGTGGGCGCTGTACGCGGAGCGGCTCATGGAGCAGCTGGGCTACCTCGACGACCCGGCCGACCGGCTCGGAATGCTCGACGGTCAGCGGATGCGCGCGGCGCGCGTGGTGCTCGACATCGGCGTTCACCTCGAGAAGCCGCTGCCCGACGGGTCGCGTGCGTGGACCGGCGAGGACGCCTTCCCGTTCCTGCGCGAGAACGTCAACATGAACGACGGCTTCGTCCGCTTCGAGGTGAACCGCTACCTCGGCTGGCCGGGACAGGCGCCGTCTTACAAGATCGGGCAGCGCATCTGGGAGCAGCTGCGCGACGAGTACGCCCGCCGCGAGGGCGCGTCGTTCGACATCAAGGCGTTCCACAAGAAGGCCCTCGACATCGGCGGCGTCGGCCTCGACACGCTGAAGGCGGCGCTGCTCGACTGAGCCGCGTCCTCATCCCTGTGACCTCTCCCTACCGCGTCGTGCTGGGCGCGGCGTTCGACGAGCTGCATCCGCGCCTGCGGACGTACTTCGACGCCATCCCGGCCGGCGCGGTGGGGCGGGGGAGCGGCGTCTTCGAGACGGTGGGCACGCCGCGGCGGTGGCTGTGGCCGGTGCTCGCCTGGTTCGGGCGCGCCCACGTCATGTTCCCGGTGTGGGAGCGGGACGTGCGGTTCACCGTGGCGAACCGGGCGGTGGCCGCGGGCGACGGGTCGCCGGCCGTGGCCGCGGCGCGGTCGTTCGAGCTGCGGGGCCGTGGCGGTGGTCGGCGCCGGAGCGGTGGTCGCTCGGCCCTGATGGTCGACCAGATCGGGGTCAGCGGGTGCGTGCTCATCGACCGGCTCGGTGATCCGGTGCTGGCCGAAGCGGCGTTCCGGGCGACGGTGCGGGAGGGCGCGCTGCGGCTGCGGTCGAGCGACGTGCGGCTCGTCATCAGGGGGCGTCGCGTGCCGATCCCGCGGGTCATTGCGCCGGTCGTCGTGCTCACCGAGCGGTGGGACGACGAGACGGAGCATCAGCAGGTCTCCATCGTCGTCGCGTTGCCGGTGATCGGCAGGATCTATCAATACAGCGGGCGGTTCCGGTACGGGATCGAGGAAGGGGAGCGGTCGGAGTGACCGAGCGCATCGTCATCACGGGGGCATCCGGCTTCGTCGGGCGCTATCTGGAGCAGCACTACCGGGCGGCGGGCGCCGAGGTGGTGCTGGTCGGGCGCGCCGGGCCGGACGTCCGGTGGGACGACGCCGCCGGGCTGCGGGCGGCGGTGACGGGCGCCGACGCGGTGATCAACCTCGCCGGCAAGAGCGTCAACTGCCGCTACGGCGATTCCAACCGCGCCGAGATCTTCCGCTCCCGTCTCGAGACGACGAAGGCGGTGCGCGAAGCGATCGCCGCCAGCGATGCGCCTCCTCCGGTCTGGTTCAACGCGTCCACCGCCACGATCTACCGGCATGCGGAGGACCGGCCGATGACCGAGTCGGGCGGTGAGCTGGGCACCGGGTTCTCCGTGAACGTGGCGAAGGCGTGGGAGCGGGAGCTGTTCCAGGGATCGCTTCCGGCGACGCGCCGGGTCGCCCTGCGCATGGCGATCGTCCTGGGCGACGGCAGTGCGCTCACGCCGCTGGTGAATCTCGTCCGGTTCGGGCTGGGCGGTCCGCAGGTCGACGGGCCGTGGTTCGCGACGGCCGCGCGGCGGAACGCGGGCACGTTCCACGAGTTCCGCGCACGCGGCGGCAGCCAGAAGTTCAGCTGGGTGCACATCGCCGACGTCCTCGGCGCCATCGAGTTCCTGCGCGGCCGTCCCGACCTCGACGGGCCGGTCAACATCGCGGCGCCCCATCCCACCGACAACCGCGCGCTGATGGCCACGCTGCGCAGCCTGCTCGGCGTCCGGGCGGGGCTTCCGGCGTACCGCTGGATGCTCGAACTCGGCTCCGCCGCCATCCGCACCGAGACCGAGCTGGTGCTGAAGAGCAGGTGGGTGCTGCCCGAACGACTGCTCGATGCGGGCTTCACCTTCGCCCATCCGGACCTCGAGCCCGCGCTGCGCGACATCCTCTCCGGCCGCGACTTGCTGCCCGCATCCGCAGCCCGGTAGACTAGAACGTCACTTGTGTGACATCTCTATCCGCCTGCCGTTCGCGGAATCACATCGAAAACCTCACGCGACCGGCCTGATTCCTGTCCATTACGGAGCACCCACTACATGACAACCGCAACGACCGACAAGGCACCCAAGCAGGTCGCCGTCAACGACATCGGATCTGCTGAGGACTTTCTTGCCGCGGTCGAAAAGACGCTGAAGTTCTTCAACGACGGAGACCTGATCGAAGGCACCGTCGTCAAGATCGACCGCGACGAGGTCCTCCTCGACGTCGGCTACAAGACCGAGGGTGTCATCCCCTCGCGCGAGCTCTCCATCAAGCACGACGTCGACCCCACCGAGGTCGTCGAGGTCGGCGACACCGTCGAGGCCCTCGTTCTCCAGAAGGAGGACAAGGAAGGCCGCCTCATCCTGTCCAAGAAGCGTGCGCAGTACGAGCGCGCCTGGGGCGATGTGGAGAAGATCAAGGAGGCCGACGGCGTCGTCACCGGTACGGTGATCGAGGTCGTCAAGGGCGGCCTGATCGTCGACATCGGCCTGCGCGGCTTCCTGCCCGCGTCGCTCATCGAGCTGCGCCGCGTCCGCGACCTCACCCCGTACCTGGGCCAGGAGATCGAGGCGAAGATCCTCGAGCTCGACAAGAACCGCAACAACGTGGTGCTCTCGCGCCGCGCGCTGCTGGAGCAGACCCAGTCCGAGTCCCGCACCTCGTTCCTCAACAACCTGCACAAGGGCCAGGTCCGCAAGGGCGTCGTCTCGTCGATCGTCAACTTCGGTGCGTTCGTCGACCTCGGCGGCGTCGACGGTCTCGTCCACGTGTCCGAGCTCTCCTGGAAGCACATCGAGCACGCCTCCGAGGTCGTCGAGGTGGGCCAGGAGGTCACCGTCGAGATCCTCGAGGTCGACCTCGACCGCGAGCGCGTCTCCCTGTCGCTCAAGGCGACGCAGGAGGACCCGTGGCAGGTCTTCGCCCGCACCCACGCGATCGGTCAGATCGCACCGGGCAAGGTCACCAAGCTGGTTCCCTTCGGTGCGTTCGTTCGCGTTGCCGACGGCATCGAGGGCCTCGTGCACATCTCGGAGCTGTCGGGCAAGCACGTCGAGCTCGCCGAGCAGGTCGTGTCGGTGGGCGACGAGGTGTTCGTCAAGGTCATCGACATCGACCTCGAGCGTCGCCGCATCCCGCTGTCGCTGAAGCAGGCGATCGAGGGCTTCGACCCCGAGTCGGACGACTTCGACCCCGCGCT
Organism: Actinomycetes bacterium; assembly: GCA_023386675.1. GTDB lineage: Bacteria > Actinomycetota > Actinomycetes > Actinomycetales > Microbacteriaceae > Leifsonia. The sequence goes on along the minus strand of JAEWJG010000261.1, from coordinate 127 downwards.
GTACGGCATGGCGGCCGAGTACGACGAGCAGGGCAACTACAAGTACCCGGAGGGCTTCGACCCGACGTCGGGCGAGTGGCTCGAGGGCTTCGAGTCGCAGCGCGACGCCTGGGAGGCCGAGTATGCG
>JAEWJG010000392.1 GCA_023386675.1 Actinomycetes bacterium | reverse complement strand
CAGCAGCACCATGGTCTCCAGCCCGGGACGCCCCTCCGCGACGACGGCGCCGGCGGCCTCCATCGTCCTCCGGTGCTGCTCGTCGATGACCGCCCGCGCGAGTTCGTCCTTCGAGGGGAAGTGGAAGTACAGTGCGCCCTTCGTGACGCCGGCGGCGGCCGCGATGTCCGCGATCGAGGCGAGACCGTACCCGCGCCGCCCGAACACCTGCGCCGCGCCGTCGACGATGGTGTCGCGCGTCACCTGCGCCCTCACCTGTTTGACCATGATGCGCTCACGTTAACGCACAGTTCCCCTGCGCAGTATGAACGAATCCCCAGCGGGGCGTAGCGTTGCCCCTGTCGGACGCGCACAGGGGCCGACCGGCGTCGCAACCATCGCCCATCGAGGGGAGTCCGCCATGCCCACCGTCGCCGACACCATCGTCGAGATCCTGGAGGACGCGGGGGTGAGCCGGGTGTACGGCATCCCCGGCGACTCGCTCAACGGATTCACAGACGCGATCCGCCGCAGCCGGGGCGGCCTGCACTGGGAGCACGTGCGGCACGAGGAGGCGGCGGCCTTCGCCGCGTCCGCGGACGCCGCGCTGACCGGGGAGCTCGCCGTCTGCGCCGGCAGCTGCGGACCGGGCAACACGCACCTCATCAACGGGCTGTACGACGCCAACCGGAGCCGCGTCCCCGTGCTGGCCATCGCCGCGCAGATCCCGGGAGCCGAGATCGGCAGCGGGTACTTCCAGGAGACGCACCCGCAGGAACTGTTCCGCGAGGCGGCCGTCTACACCGAGCTGGTGAGCCGGGCCGACCAGATGCCGCGCATCCTCGAGATCGCCATGCGCACCGCCGTCGAGCGCCGCGGTGTGGCGGTCGTCGTCGTGCCCGGCGAGATCTTCCTCGCCGACAGCGTCGGGCGCCGCAAGTCCGCGCCCATCGCGTTCTCGCCGCGGGTGACCCGGCCGACCGATCCGGAGCTGCAGGCGGCCGCCGACATCCTGAACAACGCCAAGAAGGTCACCATCCTCTCCGGCGCGGGAGCGGAGCACGCGCATCCACAGCTCGTCGCCATCGCCGAGGCGCTCAAGGCTCCGATCGTGCACGCCATGCGCGGCAAGGAGTTCATCGAGTACGACAACCCGTACGACGTCGGCATGACCGGCCTGCTCGGGTTCTCCTCGGGCTACCGGGCGATGGAGTCGTGCGACGCGCTGCTCATGCTCGGCACCGATTTCCCCTACCAGCAGTTCTTCCCGTCGAAGGCGAAGATCATCCAGGTCGACCTCCGCGGCGAGAACCTGGGCCGCCGTGTCCCGCTCGACCTCGGGCTGGTCGGCAGCGTGAAGGACACGGTGGAGGCACTGCTGCCGCTGCTCGCCCGTCGGACGGACCGCAAGCACCTCGATTCGTCCCTCGCCCACTACGAGAAGACGCGCAAGAGCCTCGACGACCTCGCCGTCAACGACCGCAACCGCACGCCCATCCACCCGCAGTACGTCGCCCGGCTGATCAGCGAGCTGGCGTCGGAGGACGCGGTGTTCATCCCCGACGTCGGCTCGCCTGTCGTCTGGGCCGCGCGCTACCTGCGGATGAACGGGAAACGGCGCCTGATCGGGTCGTTCACCCACGGCAGCATGGCGAACGCCCTGCCGCAGGCGATCGGCGCGCAGACCGCGTTCCCCGGCCGCCAGGTGGTCGCGCTCGCCGGGGACGGCGGACTCGCGATGCTGCTCGGCGAGCTGCTGACGCTCCGCCAGAACAAGCTGCCGGTGAAGATCGTCGTCTTCAACAACTCCTCGCTGAACTTCGTCGAGGTGGAGATGAAGGCGGCCGGATTCGTCACGTTCGGCACAGGGCTCGAGAACCCGGACTTCGCCGCGGTGGCGCGGGCGATCGGACTCCACGGGCAGCGGGTCGAGCAGCCGGACGACCTCGAAGGTGCGCTGCGCGAGGCGTTCGCGTACGACGGACCCGCCCTGGTGGATGTGGTCACCGCGCGGCAGGAGCTCAGCATCCCGCCGGCGATCACCGCGAAGCAGGTCGGCGGCTTCACGCTCTACGCCCTGCGGACGATCATGAACGGCCGCGGCGACGAGCTCATCGACCTGGCCGACACGAACGTGTTCCGCCGGCTGTTCGACTAGCCCGCGAGCACAGGGAAAACGCTGCCGATCGGTCGCTTCGACGACATCTCCCCGGTGCTCGGCGGCTAGTTGATGCAGACGGTCGAGCTGTAGTTCGTGGCCGGACCGGACGGGGTCGGGGAGGGAGCGGGCGCGGCCGGTGCCGCGGGCGCGCTTCCACGCGCCGGAGCGCCGGCGGAGGGGGCGGCGGGCATGATCCCGTCGTCGCCGAGGACCACGGTGACGGTGCTCACCGAGTCGGTCTGCTGGACGGACGCGCCCGGCAGGTAGGCGGCGACGGCCTTGGCCTGCGCCTCCTGGCCCGACTTGTACTGGATGACCGTCGTGGAGTGGGTGTCTGCATCCCCGGGCGTGCCCGTCTTGAAACCGGCCGCCGCGAGCGTCTGCGTCGCGGTGGTCGCGGCGCCGTTCGAGCTGCCGCCGTTGAGGACGGTGACCGTGGTGTCTGCCGGCTTCGCGGCGGTCGCCTTGTCGTACGCGCTCGGCGTGCCGATGAGGTGCTGGATGAACGCGGGCATGGCGGCCGTGTCCACCTGCACGATCGAGACGTCGGAGCCGTCCACCGTGATCGTCGGCGTGCCCGTGATGGGGATGGTCGCCGACTGGATCTTGCCGCCGGTGAGGCCCTGCAGCTGCGTGGCGAGCTGGAGGAAGTTGAGGCCCGGGTCGGTCTCGAGCGAACCGCTCACCGCATCCAGGGTGTTCGTCAGCTTGCCGGGATTGAGGAGCGTCCCCGCCGAGAGGAACTTGTGCGCCTCGACCGAGAGGAAGTACTGCTGCCGCACCACGCGGTCAAGATCGCCACGCGGGAGTCCGTGCCGCTGCCGCACGAACGACAGCGCCTGCTGCGCATCCAGTGTGGACACGCCCGCCGGGAAGTTGGCGCCGGAGTAGGGGTCGTTCACGGCGTTGTTGAGGCACACCTGCACTGGCCCGAGGGCCTTCGCGATCGTGTAGAACCCGAGCAGCGATACACGGACGTAGTGGTCGATGCTCAGGCCGGTCAGGTTCTGCACCGTCTGGATGAGCAGCTTGGCGCCCGCAGTGGCGTTGCTGGCGCCGCCGCCGAGCGAGAACGCAGCGTTGAGCTTGTTCATGCCGTGGCCGGGCACCTCGACCCACGAGTCACGGGGGAGGGAGATGAGGGTCGCCGACTTCCCGTCCGCCGGGATGTGCAGGATCATCATCGTGTCGGTGTTCGTGCCTCCGCCGTCCTGCGTCGTGCTGAGC
>JAEWJG010000376.1 GCA_023386675.1 Actinomycetes bacterium | reverse complement strand
GTACTGGCTGGTGCGCCGCACGCCGGAGGGCGAGGTCACCGAGACGTCGCTGCGGACGCCGTACAGCTCCGCCAGGTCCTTCCGCACCCGGCGGGCCAGCTCGGGCGTGTCCAGCTCGCTCTCCACCGCGATCCGGCCGCCGATGAGGTGCAGACCGCCCGAGAACCGGAGGATGGTGGCCAGTTCTGCTGCCCGGACGGTGGTCTTGCCGACCTCGACCTTCGTGAGCTCGTCCTTGACGTCGGCGGTGAGAGCCAATCGGATTCCTTACTGTCTCAAGGCAGGGGTGGTGCCGTGGATGGATGGGCCGGGATCATTCACGGCCGAGGTCGCGGTGCTTGGTGTTCACCGCCAGACCGGGGAAAGTGCGCAACCGTGCCGCGAGCTCTTCCGCAATCGCGACGGACCGGTGCTTTCCGCCAGTGCAGCCTATCGCGATCAGCGCGTGACGTTTGTTCTCGCGCTGATACCCGGCCACGATCGGCTTGAGCGCGGCGACGTACCCCTGGATGAACTCCGCCGCGCCGTCCTGCGTGAGGACGAAGTCGCGGACGACCTCCTCGAGACCGGTGTGGGGCCGCAGTTCGGGGTTCCAGAACGGATTCGGGAGGAACCGCGCGTCGGCGACCATGTCGGCGTCGGCGGGCAGCCCGTACTTGAACCCGAAGCTCATCACCGTGATCTGGACGTCGGCCGCGTCCTCCGCGGCGAAGGTGTCGGTGATGTTGGTGGCGAGCTGGTGGATGTTGAGGTCGGTCGTGTCGACGATGATGTCGGCCGCCTCGCGGATCTCCCGCAGCCGGGCGCGCTCGGCGCTGATGCCGTCGAGGAGGGTGCCGTCGCCCTGCAGCGGGTGCGGGCGGCGGACCTGCTCGAAGCGACGCACGAGCACCGCATCCGACGCCTCCAGGAACAGCACGCGCACCTTGGTGCCCTCGCGCAGGCTCTGGATCATGTCGCGCAGGTCGACGAAGAAGTTGCGCCCACGCACGTCGACCACCGCGGCGATGCGCGGCAGCCCCGACTCGGCACGGTTCGCCAGCTCGACCAGCGGGCGGAGCATCTGCGGCGGCAGGTTGTCGACCACGTACCAGTCGAGGTCCTCCAGCGCGTTGGCGACCGTCGAGCGCCCGGCGCCCGACATTCCCGTGACGATGAGCACCTCCTGCTGCTCGGCGCTTGCGTTCGTCTCATCGTCGGTGGCCATCGACCGGTCTCCTCCGCTTTCCTGTGCCCCCAAGCCTAGCGACTGCTGTCCAGCGGTAGGCCGTCCTGGGGCTGCGCATCCGCTGCGGCGGAGCCGTCGTCGGACGCCGAGCCGTCGGCCAGCCGCTCGAACACCGCTGTCGCGAGCCGCGGCCCGACCCCGCGCACCTCGGCGATCTGCTCGGGCGTCGCCTTGCGCAGCTGGGCGACAGAGCCGAAGTGCTTCAGCAGCTCCTTCACGCGCGAGGGCCCGAGGCCCGGTATCTCGCCGAGCACCGTACCGATGTCGCGCTTGCGGCGGGCCCGCTGGTACGTGATCGCGAACCGGTGCGCTTCGTCGCGGAGCCGCTGGATGAGGAACAGCGCGTCGCTGTTGCGCGGCAGGATGACCGGGAAGTCGGAGTCGGGAAGCCAGATCTCCTCCAGCCGCTTCGCGATCCCGGCGAGCTGGATGCCCGTCACGCCGGACTCGTCCAGCGCCCGCTTCGCGGCGGCCACCTGCGGCTGGCCGCCGTCGACGATGAGCAGGTTCGGCGGGTACGAGAACTTGCGGCGGCGACGCTCTGCGGCGTCCTCCACCACCTCGTCGGCGCCCGCTGCGCCCTCGGCGTCGAGCGCCGTCTCCTCGTCGACCTCCGCCGCCGCCGTCGCAGGCACATCCTTCAGGTACGCCAGCCGGCGCGAGATGACCTGGTAGATCGATTCGGTGTCGTCGGTGGACTCGGGGATGCTGAACCGGCGGTACTGGTCCTTGCGCGGCAGGCCGTCCTCGAACACGACCATCGAGGCGACGATGTTCGTGCCGCTGAGGTGCGAGACGTCGTAGCACTCCATCCGCAAGGGCGCGTCGGTCATGCCGAGGGCGTCCTGGATGTCGTTGAGCGCCTTCGAGCGCGCGACGAAGTCGGAGCTGCGGCGCGTCTTGTAAAGCACGAGCGCGTTCTTCGCGTTCATCACGACCGTCTGCGCCAGGGCGGCCTTGTCGCCGCGCTGCGCGATCCGCAGGTTCACGCGTCCGGTGAGCCGCCCGCGCGGAGCGGACGGGTCGGGCGTCTCGCGGCGACGCTGCGTCAGCCACAGGTCGAGCTCGGCCGTGTCGTCCGGGAGCTCGGGCACCAGGATCTCGCGCGGCGGAGCATCGGGACCGTCGTAGGCGTTCTGCACCACGGTCTCGACGAGTTCGCCGAGACCGAGGTCGAGCTCCTTGTCGACCACCCAGCTGCGGACACCGCGCACGCGGCCGCCGCGGACGATGAACTGCGTCACCGCGGCGGCGAGCTCGTCGTGCGCGATGCCGAACACGTCGGCGTCCACATCCTCGGGCAGGACGACCGCGCTCTTGCCGAGGGCGCCCTCCAGCGCCTGGATCGCGTCGCGGTGGCGCGCCGCGGACTCGTAGTCCATCGTGCTCGCGGCCTGCTTCATTTTGTCGTTGAGGTCGCGCAGGTAGCCGCTGTCGTTGCCCGCCATGAAGCTGGCGAAGTCGATCGCGAGCGACTTGTGGTCCTCTGGCGTGATCCGCCCGACGCAGGGCGCCGCGCACTTGCCGATGTCGCCCAGGAGGCACGGCCGCCCGGTGAGCTCGGCGCGCCGGTAGACGCCGTCGGAGCACGACCGCATCGGGAACGCCTTCAGCATCAGGTCGACCGTCTCGCGGATCGCCCAGACCTTCGTGTACGGGCCGAAGTATCGCGCGTCCTTGATGTTGCGGTTGCGGGTGATCATCACCCGCGGGACGCGGTCGCCGAGGGTCACCGCCAGGTACGGGTACGTCTTGTCGTCGCGGAACTTGACGTTGAACGGCGGGTTGAACTCCTTGATCCAGGTGTACTCGAGCTGCAGCGCCTCGTACTCGGTGCCCACGACGGTCCACTCGACGCTGGACGCGGTGGTGACCATGCGGCGGGTGCGCTCGTGGAGGCTGCGCAGCGGCTGGAAGTAGTTGCTCAGCCGTGCGCGCAGGTTCTTCGCCTTGCCGACGTAGAGCACGCGCCGGTTCTTGTCGCGGAACCGGTACACCCCCGGCTGGGTCGGGATCTCGCCGGCCTTCGGCCGGTAGCTGACGGTATCGGCCATCCCTTACGCAGCGCCCCGGGCGGACTCGCCCTGCAGGATCTCCTTGAGGAAGAACCCGGTGTGGCTGCCGGGCGTCTCGGCCACCCGCTCCGGCGTGCCGGTCGCGATGACCTCGCCACCGCCGGCGCCGCCCTCCGGGCCCATGTCGATGATCCAGTCGGCCGACTTGATCACGTCGAGGTTGTGCTCGATCACGATGACGGTGTTGCCCTTGTCGAGCAGGCCGTTGAGCACGAGGAGGAGCTTGCGGACGTCCTCGAAGTGCAGACCGGTCGTCGGCTCGTCGAGCACGTACACGCTGCGGCCGTTGGAGCGGCGCTGCAACTCGGTCGCGAGCTTGACGCGCTGCGCCTCGCCGCCCGACAGGGTGGTCGCGCTCTGCCCGAGGCGGACGTAGCCGAGGCCCACGTCGACCAAGGTCTGCAGGTAGCGGTGGATGGCCGAGATCGGCTTGAAGAACTCGGCCGCCTCGCTGATCGGCATGTCGAGCACCTCGGCGATGTTCTTGCCCTTGTAGTGCACGGAGAGCGTGTCGCGGTTGTACCGCGCTCCCCCGCACACCTCGCATGCGACGTAGACGTCGGGCAGGAAGTTCATCTCGATCTTGATCGTGCCGTCGCCCGAGCAGGCCTCGCAGCGTCCGCCCTTGACGTTGAAGCTGAACCGGCCGGGCAGGTAGCCGCGGGCCTTCGCCTCGGGGGTCTCGGCGAACAGCGTGCGGATGCGGTCGAATACGCCCGTGTACGTCGCCGGGTTGGACCGCGGGGTGCGGCCGATCGGCGCCTGGTCGACGTGCACGACCTTGTCGAGGTTCTCGAGGCCCGTGACCGTGCGGTGCTTGCCCGGCACCTTGCGGGCGCCGTTGAGCTTGTTGGCCATCACCCGGTACAGGATGTCGTTGACCAGCGACGACTTGCCGGAGCCGGAGACGCCGGTCACCGCGACGAACGTGCCGAGCGGGAAGTCGACGGTCACCTTCTTGAGGTTGTTGGCCTCCGCGTCGACGACCCGGATCATCCGCTTCTTGTCGATCTTGCGGCGCTTCTCGGGAATTGCGATCTCGCGGCGCCCGGCGAGGTAGTCGCCGGTGAGCGAGTCGGTGTTCTTCAGCAGCTCGTCGTACGAGCCGGAGTGGACGACGTGGCCGCCGTTCACGCCCGCGCCCGGGCCGATGTCGACGATCCAGTCGGCGGTGCGGATGGTGTCCTCGTCGTGCTCGACCACGATCAGCGTGTTGCCGAGGTCGCGCAGCGCGACGAGCGTGTCGATCAGACGGCGGTTGTCGCGCTGGTGCAGACCGATGCTCGGCTCGTCCAGCACGTACAGCACACCGGTCAGGCCGGAGCCGATCTGCGTCGCCAGGCGGATGCGCTGCGCCTCACCGCCGGACAGCGTGCCCGCGGCGCGCGCCAGGTCGAGGTAGCTCAGGCCGACCTGGATGAGGAAGTCGAGCCGGATCTTGATCTCGCGCAGCACTTGCGCGCCGATCTTCTGCTCGCGCTCCGTCAGGTGCAGCGTCTCCATGAACGCCCGGGCGTCGCTCAGGCTGAGCAGCGAGGCGTCGGCGATGCTCGCGCCGTGGACGAGGACCGCCAGCACCTCGGGCTTGAGGCGCTTTCCGCCGCACACCGGGCACGGCACCTCGCGCAGGTACTCCGCCCAGCGGGCGCGCTGCGTGTCCGTCTCGGCCTGGAGGTACTGGCGCTCGATGTAGGGCACCACACCCTCGAAGCCGGAGGTGTACGACATCTCGCGGCCGTAGCGGTTCTTCCACTTGACCTTGACCTCGAAGTTGTCGCCGTGGAGGACCGCGTCCTTCACATTCTGCGGCAGCTTCTTCCAGGGCGTCTTGAGCGAGAACTTCAGGTCGCGCGCGAGGCCGTCGAGCAGCTTCTCGTAGTAATTGAACAGGCTCTTGCCCTGGCTGGTCCACGGCACGATGACGCCCTCGGCGATGCTGAGCTCGTCATCGTCGAGAAGCAGCTCCTCATCCACCGACATGCGCGTGCCGAGGCCGGAGCACTCCGGGCAGGCGCCGAACGGGGCGTTGAACGAGAACGTCCGCGGCTCGATCTCCGTCAGCTGGATCGGATGGCCGTTCGGGCACGACAGCTTCTCGCTGAAGTTCTGCCACGCCGCGGCACCCTCGCGGTCGACGTAGTTGACCTGCACCAGGCCGTCGGTGAGCCGCAGCGCGGTCTCGAGCGAGTCGGTGAGCCTGCCCAGGATGTCGGGGCCGGCGACCAGACGGTCGACGACGACCGAGATGTCGTGCTTGTACTGCTTCTTCAGCGTCGGCGGGTCGGAGAGCTGCACCTGCTCGCCGTCGACCAGCGCGCGCGAGTAGCCGCTCGCGGCGAGCTCTTTGAACAGGTCGACGAACTCGCCCTTCTTCTGCGAGACGACCGGGCTGACGACCATGTACCGGGTCCCGGGCTCGAGCTCCATCAGCTGGTCGGCGATCTGCTGCACGGTCTGGCGCTGGATGCGCTCCCCGCAGATCGGGCAGTGCGGCACGCCGATGCGCGCCCACAGCAGACGCATGTAGTCGTAGATCTCGGTGATCGTACCGACCGTCGACCGCGGGTTGCGGTTGGTCGACTTCTGGTCGATCGAGACGGCGGGGCTCAGGCCCTCGATGAAGTCGACGTCGGGCCGGTCGACCTGGCCGAGGAACTGCCGGGCGTACGCGGACAGCGACTCGACGTAGCGGCGCTGGCCCTCTGCGAAGATCGTGTCGAACGCGAGCGACGACTTGCCCGAGCCGGAGAGGCCCGTGAAGACGACCATCGAGTCACGAGGGATCTCGAGGTCGACGTTGTGCAGGTTGTGCACCCGCGCTCCGCGCACACTGAGGTGCGAGCCGGTCACCCGGCTGATGCTGCCGCCGATGTTGCCGTCCCCGTGTACCCGATCGTTGTTCACTCGCCCGCTGCTCACTCGCTCTATTCTCCGCCATCCGTACTGATTCGAGGGGGCTGTTCGCCCACCGCGCACCGCTGACCGGCGCCTCGAACATCCGTTCGATTCTACCCTGGCGAGCGCGGCGATTCCCGCACGCGTGAGTCTAAGAGGGACCACTGACATTCGAGTGGGGCGGTCGTCGCGGACGGTCGCCTCAGCGGGTCGGGCGGCGCAGCAGCGCCGGGACGAGCATCCCGACCAGGGCCAGCACGGCGAGCCCCGAGACGACGGCGAACGCCGGCACCGAGATGCGCCCGGCTGGAAGCATGACTGCCACCGCGACCAGCTGCACCGGCACCTGGATGAGCACGAACCGCCGCAACGAGGAGAGGAGTACCGCGGGCTGCAGCCGCGCGGCCCGCGGAACGACGAGCATCCACGCGCCGAGCAGGTGCAGGGCGTGCGCTCCCGCGATCAGCGCGAGCAGCCGGACGGTGAGCGTGCCGGGCTCGACCAGCGACGACAGCAGGAGCACGCCGATCAGCACCCAGGCCGTCAGCCAGCGCGGTCGCCAGACGGCGACGCCGACGAGCAGGGCTCCGATGGCGGTCCACGGACCGCTGGGCACCCCCGCGAGAACCAGGGTCAGACCGACCACCGCGAACGCAGCGCGCAGCGACCATCCCGGGACGGTGCGCGTGCCGAGATCAGGTGCGGTGCGGGTGGGGTCGCTCATCCGCGTCTCACCGTCGTCAGCGCTCGCAGGCCGGCCTCGCGGGCCACCGGATCCTGCCAGGCGAGCAGCTCCACTCCGCCGGCCTCGAGCTGCTGCAGCCGCAGGCGGCGCTCAAGTTCGACGGTGCGCAGGGCCAGCCGCTCGCGGGAGGTCAGGTCGCGCGCATCCCGGGCCGGAAGCACGTCGACGGCGACGACCCGGTGCCCGGACGCGCGCCAGCTCGACGCGAGCGTGCATGGCTGATCGTCGAGGAAGGTCGAGAGCACGAACACGATCGCGCCGGGAGACAGCCGCGGTGACCGGACGCGCTGGAACGTCGTCCCCGTCGCGCTGGTCAGCTCGATCTCGCGCAGCATCCGCTCCCGGTGGCGCGCTCCAGCGCGCGGCGGGAGCACGCGGTGCGACTCCCCCAGGTCGTCGAAGCCCACCCGGTCGCCCATCGCGGCGTAGGCGACCGCTAGGGACGCGGCCGCCTCCCGCGCGAGGTCGAGGGAGGAGAGCGAAGGACGAGGGTAGGCGCGCGACCAGTCGGCCACGATCCCGGTCACGTCGTCGCGCGCATCGAGCACGAGGTGGACCGCGGCGTCTGAGGTCGCGGTCGTGCGACGCACGTACAGTTCGCCGACGCGTCCGGCACGCGCGGTCGCCCGCCAGTCGATGCGCCGGAGGCGGTCGCCGGGATGGAAGAGGTCGATGTCGCGGAACTCCCCGCCGTCGCCCGGCCGCGTCGACGTGTGCTGGCCGGTGAGGCCGAGCAGGCGCGCCGGCAGCGGCAGGCGGCGGAGCGGCAGCCGCCGTGGGCGCACCACCCGCTCGACCGACGCCTGCTCCCCCGCGCTGCCGACCCACGCCGCGTCGGCGCCGATGGCCCGCGCGGCGATGTCCGCCACGTGCTGCGGGCCCGAATGGACGATGGGGACCTCGCCCGTGGTGCGCGCCGCCTCCCGCGGCGTGAGCACCGCATCCACCGGGGAGGCGCCGCCGAGCGCGAGTCGCACCTGGACGGCGTCCGGGCGCTGCGTCGTGGTCGCATGGATGTCGACGGTGAGCGCCGTGGAGCCGTCGGGCGCCGGATGCGCGGGACCGGTCGAGCCGACCGACGTCTCGGTGACGACGTCGTCGGAGGCTGCAGCGTCGTCGTCCCGGCGGGGACGCCGGTCCCAGCTCAGGGCCGCCGCGAGCAGGAGGGGCGCTCCGACCAGGGCGGGCTCGACGCGTGTCATGACGAACGCCGCCACCACGCCGACCACGCCGACCACCACGGCCCCGGCGAGGGCCGGACTGAGCGTCCAGCCGCCGCGTGAGGCGACGCGTGTGCGGTCGGTGTGGTCGGTCATCGTCGCTGCGCGTCCGTCGCGTGAGTCGCGTTTGCCGGGACCGTCGCGTCCGCCGCCTGGGGCCGCCGGCCTGCCCCGACCGCGGGCGGCCCGGCCACCGTGTTGACGACCTCCGCGACCACCTGCTCCGCGCGGACGCCGCCCGTCCACGCCTGCACGGTCAGCGTGAGACGGTGCGCCAGGACCGGCACGGCGACGGCCTTCACATCGTCCGGGAGGACGAAGTCGCGACCGTCGAGAACCGCGAGCGCACGCGCGACCAGCAGCAGTCCCTGCGATCCCCGCGGCGAGGCGCCCACCTCGACGGACCGGTGGCCGCGGGTGGCGGCGGCGAGGCGGACGCAGTAGGCCGCGATGTCGGGGTCCACATCCACGACCTCGATGCCCGCCTGCATGGCCGACAGCGTCGCTGCGTCGATCACCGGCTCGACCGTCGCGACCTCGTGCCGGCGAGCCACCCGGGAGAGCAGGACGCGCGCCTCCCCCGCCTCGTCCGGGTAGCCGACGCTCAACCGCACCATGAAGCGGTCGAGCTGCGCCTCGGGCAGCGCGTAGGTGCCCTCCGACTCGATCGGGTTCGCCGTCGCGACGACGTGGAACGGCGACGGGAGCGGGAAGCTGCGTCCCTCGACCGACACTTGCCCCTCGGCCATGGCCTCCAGCAGCGCGGACTGCGTCTTCGGCGACGTGCGGTTGATCTCGTCGGCGAGGAAGAGGCCCGTGAACACCGGCCCCGGGCGGAACTCGAACTCGGCCGTGCTCGGCACGTACACGAACGAGCCGGTGATGTCGGAGGGCAGCAGGTCGGGCGTGCACTGCAGGCGGCGGAAATCGAGACCGACGGCCGACGCGATGCTCCGGGCGGCGAGCGTCTTGCCGAGGCCGGGGACGTCCTCGAACAGCACATGCCCGCCGGCGAGGATGGTCGCGAAGGCGACGCGCAGCGGCTCCCGCATCCCGACGACGACGCTGCTGACCCGGTCGAGCACCGCGGCGCCGAGGCGGGCGACCTCGGGGACCGCGAGGGGCGTGGTCGTGGTCGTGTTGCTCTGGTGGATCGGGTCAGCGGGCATGCGGCGGCTCCTGGATACTCGGGGCGGTGGGTCGGGACGGTGCGGAGGAGGCGGCGGTGCCAGGTCGCCCTCGGGGCACGGGAGCGTCGTCC
>JAEWJG010000293.1 GCA_023386675.1 Actinomycetes bacterium | reverse complement strand
GAGCAGCACCTTGCCGATGCTCGCCGTCGGCATGACGACGTGGTCGTCGACGGAGAAGAGCACCGTACCGGTCGACAGATCGGTCGCCCGCGCCGAGACCTGGACGCCCGCGACGGCCAGCCGTCCGAGCGCGTCGAAGCCCCGGCTGAAGGTCTCCGTCGATCCCGGCGCCCGGTGGCGCCCGCGGCGCGTGGCCGCCTGGCGTGCCCGGCGGGCGGACTCTTGAGCCTGGATCGTCACGGTGGTGCGGGGTCTTTCTTCCGGTCGGTCATGCCGTCGCTGCGGCGCCCCTCCCGGCCCCGCCGGCCGTCTCTCCGAGGGTGCCCGCAGAGACGACAGGGACGATGTTACCCCGTGATCGGGGGACACGCCCGGCGAGGTCGGGAGGGGCGTCCCCGCCTCACCAGATGGTGACGCGCTCCGTCGGGGCGAGCCACAGGCGGTCGCCCTCTGCGACGCCGAACGTGTCGTAGAACGCGTCGATGTTGCGCACGATCTGGTTGCAGCGGAACTCGTTCGGCGAGTGCGGGTCGATCGCGAGCAGGCGGATGACCTCCTCGTCGCGTCCCTTCTGCTGCCAGGCCTGCGCCCAGGAGAGGAAGAACCGCTCGGCGCCGGCCAGGCCGTCGACCACGGGAGGCTCCTCGCCGTTCAGCGACAGGAGGTACGCCTTCCACGCGATGCCGAGGCCGCCGAGGTCGCCGATGTTCTCGCCGATGGTGAGCGCGCCGTTGACGTGGTGGTCCGGCACCTGGGCCGGCGCGAGCGCGTCGTACTGCTCGATCAGGCTCGCGGTGCGCTTCTCGAACGCCGCGCGGTCGGCCTCCGTCCACCAGTCCTCGAGGCGCCCGTCGCCGTCGAACTTCGATCCCTGGTCGTCGAAGCCGTGACCGATCTCGTGCCCGATGACCGCGCCGATGGCGCCGTAGTTGGCGGCTGCGTCCCGCTCGGGGTCGAAGAACGGGAACTGGAGGATGGCCGCCGGGAAGACGATCTCGTTGAAGCCGGGGTTGTAGTAGGCGTTGATCGTCTGCGGGGTCATGAACCACTCGTCGCGGTCGATCGGCTTGCCGATCTTGCCCAGCTCGCGGTTGAACTCGAACAGCGCGGCGGCGCGCACGTTGGCGACCAGGTTGGTCGGGTCGAGTTCGAGGGCGGAGTAGTCGCGCCACTTCACCGGGTAGCCGATCTTCGGCGTGAACTTCTCGAGCTTGTCGATCGCGCGCTCGCGGGTCTTCTCGCCCATCCAGTCGAGGGTGCGGATGCTCTGGCGGTACGCCTCGATGAGGTTCGCGACCAGCGCGTCCATCTGCTCCTTCGCCGCGGGCGGGAAGTGCTTCTCCACGTAGATGCGGCCGACCGCCTCGCCCATCGCGCCCTCGACGAGCGAGACGCCGCGCTTCCAGCGGGCGCGCATCTGCGGCGTGCCGGTGAGGGTGCGGCCGTAGAAGTCGAAGTTCGCCTCCACGAAGTCTCCCGAGAGGTACGGGGCCGCGCCGTGGATGACCTGCCAGGTCAGCCAGTCGCGCCACGCGTCCAGACGGTCCTCCGTCAGCAGGCCGGCGAGACCCGTCGTGAACGACGGCTGCCGCAGAACGACCTCTGCGAGCGCACCCTGCGGGGCGCCGAGCGCGTCCATCCAGACGTCGAGGTCCGGCGCCTGGCCGGTCGCGCCGCCGTCGAACACGGCCTTCGCGTCAGCCCAGCTGTAGAGGTTGTAGGTCTTCTCGGAGTCGCGGGAGGCGACGTTGTCCCAGTGCTGCGCCGCGATGGCCGTCTCGAGGTCGAAGACGCGCTGTGCGCGAGCGGCAGCGTCGTCGATCCCGGCGAGCTCGAACATCCGCTGGATGTGCGAGACGAACGCCTCGCGCACCGGCGCGAACCGCTCCTCGCGGAAGTACGACTCGTCGGGCAGCGAGATGCCGGACTGCTCGAGGAAGACGAGGTAGCGCTCCGGGTCGCCCGGGTCGTTGTCGACGAACAGCTGGTAGAACCCGCCGAGGCCGCGGCGCTCCAGCGAGCCGATGGTCGACAGGAGGCTCGGGATGCTGTCCACGCCGTCCGCGAAGGTCAGCTCGTCGCGGATCGCCTCCACACCGAGGGCGTCGATGCGCTCCTCGTCCATGAAGCTCGTGAAGAGGTCGCCGAACTTACGCTCCTCCGTGCCCTCGTCGGCGCTCTGCGCCCGCTCCACGATCTCGTGGACCGCCTTCTCCGACTCCTCCGCCAGCACCATGAACGACCCCCAGCGCGCCTTGTCGGCCGGGATCTCGGTGCGGTCGAGCCACTTCCCGTTCACGTGACGGAAGAGATCGTCCTGCGGGCGGACGGCGGGGTCGAGTTCGTCGGTGCGGATGCCGGAATCGAGCGTCATGCGCCCAGCCTACGGGTCAGGCCGCAGCGCGGGCCAGCGACGCGAGCCGTCGGTAGGAGACGGCGAACAGGGCGGCGAGGACGAGCTCCGCGAGGATGGACACGGTGCCCGACAGGCTGCCGTAGCCGGCGAACGAGAACCCGACGTTGACCACCGCGAGCAGGCCGTACACGGTCGCCAGCACACCGCTCAGCAGCGGCCGGTTCGTCATCCGCCACCACGGACGCGCCGCGCGCAGCGGCTCGCCCGGACCGCGGAACATCCGGGTCACGAGGTACCAGGCGACCACCTGCAGGACGGTCAGGACGATGGAGCCCGCCTCCGAGTGCAGGGCGTCGAAGAGCAACGCCAGCAGCAGGTTCACGGCGACGAGCACCGCGATCAGCGCGGCCTTCCGGCCGGGGGTGGTGAAGCGCATGCTGGTCCTTCGGGTGTTCTCAGATATGAGTATCCCAGTGGTTGCGTCCCGCGGCCGTCAGGCTCGCCGTGTGGCCCGGACGGGGTCGAGAGAGGGCACAGGTGGACTCCGTAGGCTGGCGCCGTGACCATGGCCCCTTCGCAGCACCAGCCCGCCGAGCAGTACGGCGCGCTCCCGCCCGCCGGCTGGTACGCCGACCCGCAGGATGTCCGGTTCCTGCGCTGGTGGAGTGGCGCGGGATGGACGGCCTACACCTACCCGCTCGCCGCTGTGGCGCCGGTGCAGCCGATTCGGAGGCCGAGGCCGCCGCACAAGTGGATCGGCCGTTTCGGAGGCTGGATCATCGCCGGGGCGAGCGTCTTCATCTGGCTGTGGCTCATCGGCTTCAGCCTGCTGCTGTCCGCCATCGCCCCGCACGCCGGCGACGACGGCCCCGCGGTGCTCTCGCCGTACCTGCTGGTGACGGGCTCCGCGACCGTGGCGACCGTCATCCTGTACACGATGGCCTACCGGCTGCGGCCGGAGGACGGCCTGACCGCCTCCCGGCTGGTGATCATCGCCGGTGTCGGCGGCCTGGCGGCGACGCTCGTCGCCGGCCCGGTGAACAGCCTCATCGACGTGGCCGGGGGAGGGACGGCCGCGCATCCCAGCGGCGTCGCCCTCGTCACGGCCGGCGTGGTCGAGGAACTGCTGAAGATCACGGCCGCCGTGCTCCTCGCGCTGAAGCTCCCGGTGAAGAACGCGCGCATCGGCCTCTTCGTCGGCGGTGCGGTCGGCCTGGGCTTCAGCGTGATCGAGAATCTCGGCTACCTGCAGGAGGCGTTCGCGCGCGGGCAGGAGAATGGCAGCGGCTTCGGGCTGTTCCTGGGTACGACGATCGGGCGCGAGCTGACCGGGCCGTTCCTGCAT
>JAEWJG010000235.1 GCA_023386675.1 Actinomycetes bacterium | reverse complement strand
GGGCTGGAGACCATGGTGCTGCTGAGCGCCGCACTCGCCCGCCAGCTCCTCACCGACCCCGTGGTCCAAGCGGGAATCCGACTGACCACGGATGTCGCGTCCCTTGACGAGCCCGTCACCGGGCCGTACCGCGACTGGCTTCACACGGCCGAGCAGCTGTTCCGGCAGGGCGTCGAGGAGGGGGACCTGCGCCCCGAGGCCGACGCGGCCCTGATCTCGCGGGTCATGGTCGCGTCGTACACCGGCGTGCAGCTGGTGTCGGAGACATTCACGCACCGCGCCGACCTGATGCAGCGTGTCCGCGAACTGTGGATCGTGCTGCTCCCGGGCATCGTGCCGGAGGGACGGGACGACCTCGGCAGCCTCCCCGAGCTCGTCCGTTAGCCGGGAACGCGGCCGACCCGGCCGCAGCGCCCCCCAATCCGCTGCGGCCGAGCCGGGGCATGCAGGCATTCTACGGCATAACCGGACGATCGGTATGAACTTGCCCGTCGCTGACCGCATGCCCCTGCCGGGAAGCGCAGCGGCCATCCCATAGACTTGCGCGACGGGGAGCGCCGGCGACGGCGGAAGCAATCGGGGAGGGTGCAGGATGCCGCCGAAGGGCAAGCCGAAGAGCCGTCGCGCGACGATGCGATTGGTCTACATCGACTTCTGGTCGGCGTTGAAGATGTCCTTCCTCGTCAGCATCATCGTCGCCGCCATCACCGTCGTGCTGAGCCTGATCGTGTGGTCGCTCATGGAGCGGTTCGGCGTCGTCTCGGCGGCGAGCGGGTTCCTCGAGGACATCGCAGGGGCGCAGGGCGCGAACCTCGTCGCGGGGCTGACGTTCCCGAATGTCATGACGTTCACGCTGGTGGTCGCGCTGCTCGAGGTGATCGTCGTCTCCGCCCTCGGCGCCATCTTCGCGGCGCTGTTCAACCTCGCGGTGCACGTGGTCGGCGGCTGGAAAGTCACCTTCGGGAGCGACTGAGCTCCAGTCCCCCGACCAGCAGGCCGACGCCGAACGCGAACGCCGCAGCCGGATCGTCCTCGTCGAGCGGCGACGCCGGCTGATCCGCCAGAACGCCGAGCGAGTCGTACTGGATGCGCTGCTGCTCGTGCGAGACGTGTCCCAGTACGAAATGCAGCAGCGCCGTCGCCGCGCGCCGCGAGGTCTCGGCGTCGAACCCGCCGCGGGCGACGGCGCGCGCCAGGCGGTCCAGCGTCTCCGGCGAGCCCAGACCCAGCGCGAGGGTGCTGGACACGACCTCGGCGCCGTCACGGTACGAGAGCAGCGCGTCACGCAGGGCGTCCGCCTCGGCCCTCACCGCATCCTGCCAGGACGCATCCGCGGGCAGCACCGCGGCACGGCGGGCGGCGACGATGCGGTCGGCGACCTCGGCGAGCATCGTCTGCTTGTTGGGGAAGTGGTGGTACAGCGCGCTCGGCTGCACATCCAGCGCCGACGCGAGCCGGCGCATCGTCAGGTCGGGCAGGCCGAGATCGTCGAGGATGCGCAGCGCGGCCTCCGCCACGTCGTCGCGCGAGTGCCGCCGTCCGGTTTCGTTCCCTGCCACCTCCTCAGTATAGTGAACGCTGTTCAGGTGAACACCGTTCAGGTAAGGATGCTCCCGTGACCCTCTCCACTTCCTCCCGCCGCCGGCTCGACGCCACCGACCTCGCCCGCGTCGCCGTCTTCGCCGCGATCGTCGCCGTCCTCGGCCTCCCCGGCGGCATCAGCGTCTTCGGCTCGGTCCCGATCACCGCGCAGACCCTCGGCGTGATGCTGGCCGGCGCCATCCTGGGTCCCTGGCTCGGCGCGCTGTCGATGGCCGTCCTCCTTGCACTCGTCGCGCTAGGCCTCCCCCTGCTCTCGGGCGGCACCGGCGGCCTCGGCGTGTTCGTCGGTCCGACCGCCGGCTACCTCTTCGGCTGGATCGTGGGGGCGTTCGTCATCGGCCTCATCGTCCACGCGGGCAACCGCAAGCCGGTGTGGTGGCGCACGCTTCTCGGGATGATCGTCGGCGGCATCCTCGTCGTCTACGCGTTCGGGGTGCCGGTGACGAGCCTCGTGCTGCGGCTGCCGCTCGACGTGATCGCGAAGTCCAGCCTGGTGTTCGTGCCGGGCGATCTGGCCAAGGCCGTGATCGCGACGGCCATCGTGATGACGCTGGTGCGGGCGTACCCGCGTGCGTTCCGCCGGAACTGGGCGACGCCGCGCGGCGCTGAGGCGCCCGTCGCGGAGGACGCCGTCGCTGCGACCGCCGCGTCGGAGCCGGCCGAGCCCCGGGTGCCGTGACGTCGCGCACCCTCCTGCTCGACGGAGTCGGCGTGCGCCTGGGCGACGTGGACGCGCTGCGTGGCGTCGACCTCGACCTCGACGCGCGGACGATCGCCGTCGTCGGCGAGAACGGCTCCGGCAAGTCGACCTTCGCGCGGCTGGCCGCCGCCCTGGTGACGCCGACCGCCGGAACCGCGCACATCCTGGGCCTCGACCCGGTGCGGCAGGCGGCCGAGCTGCGCCGCCGGGTCGCGGTGGTGTTCAGCAACCCCGACGCGCAGATCGTCATGCCGACGGTCGCCGAGGACGTCGCGTTCTCGCTGCGCCCCGACCGGCTCGGCCGGGAGGAGGCGCGGCGGCGGGTGGATGAGACGCTTCACCGTTTCGGGCTGTCGGAGCTGCGCGAGCGGTCGTCGCACGAGCTCTCCGGCGGCCAGAAGCAGCTGCTCGCCCTGGCCGGAGCGTTCGTCCGGCGCCCGGAGCTCGTGATCGCCGACGAGCCGACCACCTATCTCGACGCGCGCAACGCCCGGCTGGTGGCCGACCACCTGCTGGCGGACGCCGGCCACCGGCTCGTGCTGGTGACGCACGACCTCGCCCTGGCGGCCCGCTGCGACGCCGCCGTGCTGTTCGCGGGCGGTCACGTCGAAGCGGTCGGGCATCCTTCGGACGTCATCGCCGAGTACGAGGCGGTGCTCGCGTGCTGAGCCTCTACCGGCCGGGGAACGGATTCCTGCACCGGGTGCCCGCCGGGCCGAAGCTGCTGCTCCTGCTGGCGCTGGTGCTCGCCGTGTCGCTGCTGCCGTCGCACTGGTGGTCGGCCGCCGTCGCTGCCGTCGTCGTCGTGGTCGTCTACGCGTGCGCCGGGCTCGGCGACGGGATGCTGGGGATGCGCGAGCTCGCCCGACAGACGGTGGCCCTCCGCTGGCTGATCGTCGTAACGCTCGCGCTGCAGCTGATCTTCCTGGGGCCGGAGGCAGCGGTCGCCAACACGACGCGGGTGACGGCCGCGGTGCTGCTCGCCGGCCTGCTGTCGCTGACCACGCGCGTGACCGACCTGCTGGATGCGGTGGAGCGCGGCCTCCGCCCCCTCGACCGCCTGCGCTTCGACTCCGAGCGCGCAGCCGTGCTGTTGACCGTGACCATCACGACCGTGCCGGTGCTCGCCCGGCTGGCCGGCGAGGTCCGCGACGCGCAGCGGGCGCGCGGCGTCCGCCCGGGCGTACGCTTCTTCGCGGTGCCGTTCCTCATCCTGTCGCTCAAGCACGCCGACCAGCTCGGCGAGGCGCTGTCCGCGCGCGGCGTGCGATGACCCGGCCGCGCGTGCTCGGGCCGGTCGTCGACGACGAGACCCGCTGCATCCACTACCGGTCGCCGCTGGATGTGGTCGCGATCCGGTTCGCCTGCTGCGGCGAGTACTACCCGTGCCACCTCTGCCACGCGGAGGCCGCGGACCACCCGGCGCGGCAGTGGCCGATCGGCGACCGCGACCGGGAGGCCGTGCTCTGCGGCGTCTGCGGCTCGGAGCTGACGATCGCCGCGTACCTCGCCGCCGACTCCTGCCCGCGCTGCCGCGCGCCCTTCAACCCCGGCTGCCACCTTCACACCCACCTCTACTTCGAGACCTGACCAGCCCGCCAGCACAGGAAAAACGTCGCCGATCGGGCTGATCGGCGACGTTTTCCCTGTGCTCGGCGGCTAGATCAGAACCAGCCGAAGATGCGGTCCAGCAGGTCGATCAGCCAGTCGATGACGGGGATGCCCGTAGAGGGCTTGTCCGCCTTGACCTTGACGGCGGTCCAGCCGACGACCCCGTTGGACGCGTTCTGGACGGACAGCTTGTGCTGGCCGTTGCCCGTGTCCTTCGCCAGGGTCACCGTCAGGACGCCGCTCGCGGGCACCTGCACCCAGCCACCGCTGATGTTCTGCGGCTGGGAGTAGAGCCACACCGAGACCCACTCTCCGGCGTGCTTCGCGCCGACCGTGATCCGGATGGTGTCGCCCGGACGGTAGGTGTCCTTGTCGACGGTCACCTTGTCCTCGAGCGCCTTGGTGAGCGCCGAGGGGCTCGCCGCCTTCGGAGCGGTGCCCGGCTTCGGGTTCGCCGGCGCGTCCGCGACGGCCAGCGGGACGCGGACCGTCGTGCCTGAATCCGGAGCGGTCAGCACCAGCGTGCTGGCGCCGGCGGCGTCGGCCGGGACGGTGAACGTCACGGTGGCGTTGCCCGCCGCGTCCACCGGCACGCTGCCGATCGCGGTGGACCCGTTCCAGGAGAGGTCGAGCTTCGTGTTCGCCGGGCTGCCGAGCGAGGTGAGGTTCAGCTTGGACACCTGGAGGGTGACCTGCTGACCGCGCTGCAGGGTGCCGGCCGGCACGCCGCTCACACCGACGCCGAGCTTCTCGAAGCTGGGCGACAGCGGGCTGTTCTTCTGGATGTAGCCGATCCAGGCGTCCCGGTCGATGAGACCCGAGTCCTTGGTGTCCTTCCCCGCAGCGAAGGCGCGGAAGTTGTCACCGCCCTGGAGCAGGAACGAGAACGACCCGATCCGGTAGGACTTCGCCGGGTCGATCGGCTTTCCGTTCACCAGGATGCTGGTGATGCGGTCGCCCTCGGGCCGGGTGACGTCGTACGTGTAGTGGACGTTCTTCGACAGACCCAGGTTGAGGAACGCGCGGCTCGGCACGGTGCCGTCGGCGTTGCGCTGCCACTGCTGCTCGAGAGCCTGCTTGAACTGCGCCCCGGTGAGGGTCGTGGTCCACAGGTTGTTCACGAACGGAAGCACCGCGTTGGCCTGGGCGTACGTGATGGATCCGTCGGTGCCGTACAGCAGCTCCGCACGCAGACCGCCCGGGTTGACGACGCCGATCTCGGCGCCGCCCTGGTCGGCCGGCGACAGGGTCGTCAGGAGGGAGTCGGCCACCAGATTGCCCAGGGTGGACTCGCTCATCCGGTCGTCGCGCGCGCCGTTCTGGTAGGCGGTGGTGATGTCCTTCGTCACCGAGCCGACCTTCTGGTTACCGATGACGGCCGCGTCGGCGAGCGCCTTGTCGACGATCGTCTTGACGGCCGCGACCCGCGGGTAGGCGGCGACGAGGGTGCCGTCGGCGTCGGTCGTCCGGGCGACGTTGCGGGCGGTGTACGCGGTGACCGTGTCGGTCTCCGGGTCCACCGTCAGCTTCACCTGGCCGATGTTCTCGCCGTAGCTGCCGGTCTGGACGACCGGGCGCGTCTTGCCGTCGACACCGGGGACCGGTGCATCCCACGCGTACACCTTGTGGGTGTGGCCGGTGAAGATCGCCGCGACCTTGCCGCTCGTCTTGGTGACGATGTCCGCGAACGCTCCGCCCGCCGCGACCTCCTGGTCGAGCGTCGCACCCTCTGGCGTGCCGAAGCCGGCGCCCTCGTGGTACTCGGCGACGAGCACGTCGGCCTCTCCGTTGGCGGGATCGCCGTCGGTGAGCTCACCGGCGACGCGGTTGACCGCCTCCACGGGGTCGCCGAAGTCGAGCGTCGAGACGCCGCCGGGCGAGACCAGGGTCGGGGTCTCCTGGGTGACGGCGCCGATGACGCCGACCTTCAGGCCGTCCACGTCGAACACCGCGTACTCCGGCAGCGCCGGGGTCTTGGTGCCCTTCTGGTACACGTTGGCGCCGAGGTAGGAGAAACCGGCCGCGTCCTTCACGCGTCCGGTCAGGTCGGCGTAGCCCTTGTCGAACTCGTGGTTGCCCACGGCGCTGGTCTTGAGGTTCAGCGCGTTCAGCACATCCAGCGTCGGGATGTCGCCGGCCGAGGCCGAGGCGAACAGGGAGGCTCCGATGTTGTCGCCGTCCGAGAGGAAGAGCGAGTTGGCCTCGCCGCCCTCCGCGCGCAGCTTTTCGATCGTGCCCGCGAACTTCACGGTGTTGGCGTCGATCCGGCCGTGGAAGTCGTTGATGTTCAGCAGGTTCAGCGTCACCGGCGCGGCCTTCAGGCCGAGCCCCACCACGAC
>JAEWJG010000224.1 GCA_023386675.1 Actinomycetes bacterium | reverse complement strand
GCGTGCTGTTGTCGAGCGGACGGCCGCGGAAGGCGGAGAGGTCGACCGGATCCCCCACCTTCACGTCGATCGTCTTGCGCGGGAACCAGCTGATCTTCTTGGCGTACCGCGCCATCACCTGCTGGGTGCCCCAGTGCGCGATCGGGATGACCGGAAGGTCGTGCTGCAGCGCCATCCGGGCGGCGCCGCTCTTGCCGCGCATCGGCCACATATCCGGGTCGCGGGTGAGCGAGCCCTCGGGGTAGATGATGACGATCCTCCCCTCCTCCGCGATCTTCTGCGCAGCCTCCAGGGGCGCGGCGCCGCGGGCGCTGCCGCCGCGGGCGACCGGCACCTGACCGGACTTGCGCAGGAACCAGCCCAGGACCGGGACCCTGAACAGGCTCTCCTTCGCCAGGAAGCGCGGCAGGCGGCCCAGCTTCCACGAGACGATGCCGATCATCACCGGGTCGATCTCGGTGTAGTGGTTCGGCGCGAGGATGAACGCGCCCGTGCGGGGCAGCTTGTCGCCGTCGACGATCCGGAAGCGCGCGAGCAGACTCCCGATCGGCACGATGAGGCCTGCCAGAACCCAGAAGACGGAGGGCCGGCTCTTCTCGGAGCGCTGCTTTTTCGGAGGCGTCACGGTTTCAGGCACAGTCCCATTATCTGCGACCAGCCATCACGCTCGACGCATACCGGGCCGCGGAAGGTGTTCATCCGGCCACCCGGACCGGACGCACCTCGAGCCCCGGGATGCCCTGGAAGTCGCCCGGGTTGCAGGTGTGCAGCGGGAGATCGCGTGAGATGGCCGTCGCTGCGATGAGCGCGTCGAACGCCCGCGCCGACGGTTTGCGCCCCGCCTCCCGCAGCGACTGGGCGACGTGCGCGAAGGCGCGGGCCGCCGCGGAGTCGAACGGGATGGGATCGAAGTCGGCTTCCGCCAGCTGCAGGTGCGCCTGACGCGCTGCGCGCTCCTCTGCGCTTGTGGCCACCAGGGGACCCACGGAGAGTTCTGCCAGAGTGATCGCGCTGATCGAGGGGATGTCGGGCAGCTCGCCCGGGTCGACCCGGGCGAGCAGGATGAGCGTCGACGTGTCCAGCAGGCCCGGCTGCATCACCATGACTGGTCGACGATCTCGTCGATGTCCGCTCGCAGCGCGCGCGGGTCGACCGCCGGCAGCGTGCGCCGCTCGGCGATGAGCACCGAGACGGCGCGTCCCGGGGAGGACAGCGGTGACAGTTCGGCCACCGCCGCCCCGTCCCGCGTGATGGTCAGGTGTTCTCCGCGGGCGACCCGGTCGAGGATGTCGCCGCCATGGTTGCGTAGGTCTCTCACGCTTACAGTCTCCATGGGGGGACTGTATCACGGGTGATACACCGCGCAATCTGTGGATAAGTCGGGTGACTCAGCCTTCCATCGTGAAGTCGGCGCCGAGGAGCTCGAGCTTCGTGATGAAGTTCTCGTAGCCGCGGCTGATGATGCCGACGTTGCTCACGGTGGAGCGGCCCTCGGCGGTCAGCGCCGCGATGAGGTGGCTGAAGCCGCCGCGCAGGTCCGGGACCTCGATGTCGGCGCCGGTCAGCTGCACCGGACCCATGATGACCGCGGAGTGGTTGAAGTTGCGCTGACCGAAGCGGCAGGGGTGGCCGCCCAGGCACTCCTTGTGCACCTGGATCTTCGCGCCCATGTCGTTCAGGGCGTCCACGAAGCCGAAGCGCTGCTCGTACACGGTCTCGTGGACGATGGACACGCCTTCGGCCTTCGCCAGCGCCACGACCAGCGGCTGCTGCCAGTCGGTCATGAAGCCGGGGTGCACGTCCGTCTCGATCACGACCGGCTTCAGCGGGCCGCCCGGGTGGAAGAAGCGGATGCCGTCGTCATGGATCTCGAACGCGCCGCCGACCTTGCGGAAGACGTTCAGGAAGGTGAGCATCTCCGGCTGCCGTGCGCCGCCGACGTAGATGTCGCCGCCGGTCGCGAGCGCCGCGGCCGCCCAGCTGGCGGCCTCGTTGCGGTCGAACAGCGCGGTGTGGCTGTAGCCGACGAGCTTGTCTACGCCCTCGATGCGGATCACGCGGTCGGTGTCGACCGAGATGATCGCGCCCATCTTCTGGAGGACGTTGATGAGGTCCATGATCTCGGGCTCGATAGCCGCGCCCTTGAGCTCGGTGATGCCCTCGGCGCGCACCGCGGTCAGCAGCACCTGCTCGGTGGCGCCGACGCTCGGGTACGGCAGCTCGAGCTTGGCGCCCTTGAGGCCGTTCGGGGCCGTCATGCGGATGCCGCTGGGCAGCTTGTCGACGACAGCGCCGAACTTGCGCAGCACCTCGAGGTGGTAGTCGATCGGGCGGTCGCCGATGCGGCATCCGCCGAGGTCGGGGATGAAAGCCTCGCCCAGACGGTGCAGCAGCGGGCCGCAGAACAGGATCGGGATGCGGCTGGAGCCGGCGTGCGCGTCGATGTCGGCCATGTGCGCCGACTCGACCGCGCTCGGGTCGAGCAGGAGCTCACCCTCCTCCGCACCGTCGGTCACCTTGACGCCGTGCACCTCGAGCAGACCGCGCACCACGCGGACGTCGGAGATGTCGGGCACGTTCCGCAGAACGCTGGGGCTCTCGCCGAGGATGGCGGCGACCATCGCCTTGGTGACGAAGTTCTTGGCGCCGCGGACCTCGATGCGGCCCCGGAGGGGGATGCCGCCGTTGATCGTGATGCGGTCGCCCTTGAGGCCGACGCGCGCTCCAGCTGCCTGGGCGTCCTGAAGAAGTGAGTTCAAAATTTCACCGGGAGGGTCGTGGGCCGCCAGCTCGCGCGGCCCGATTCGTATTCGGAGATGAGCGCCTCGTCGCGCAGGGTCAGAGCGATGTCGTCCAACCCTTCGAGCAAACGCCAGCGAGTGTAGTCGTCGATGTCGAAAGACACCTGGACTGCTCCGACGGTCGCAGTCTTGGCAACCAGATCCACGGTCGCCGCTATTCCCGGCTGCGCCTCGATGGCCTCCCAGAGCCGCTCGGCGTCCTCCTCGGAGATCACGCCGGTGAGCAGGCCCTGCTTGCCCGAGTTGCCGCGGAAGATGTCGGCGAACCGGGGGCTGAGCACCACCCGGAAGCCGTAGTCGCGCAGCGCCCACACGGCATGTTCGCGGGACGAACCCGTTCCGAAGTCGGGGCCGGCGACGAGCACGGTCGCGCCCTGGTACTCGGGCCGGTTGAGGATGAAGTCGGGGTCCTGCCGCCATGCGTGGAACAGGGCGTCGTCGAAGCCCGTCTTGGTGACGCGCTTGAGGAACACCGCCGGGATGATCTGGTCGGTGTCGACATTGGAACGCCGGAACGGGACGGCCGTTCCGGTGACGGTCTCGAACTTCTCCATCAGGCGCCCACCTTCTCTCCGACGCGGCTATCCGTGCCGCCATCGAGCGGCGTGTCGCCGCCTTCGTGCTCCAGGTCCCACGGGCTCGACAGCGTCCCGCGGATCGCGGTCGCGGCGGCGACCAGCGGCGAGACGAGGTGCGTGCGACCGCCCTTGCCCTGCCGGCCCTCGAAGTTGCGGTTGGAGGTGGAGGCGCAGCGCTCCCCCGGCGCCAGCTGGTCCGGGTTCATGCCGAGGCACATGGAGCAGCCGGCGAACCGCCACTCGGCGCCGAACTCCTCGACGATCTTGTCGATGCCTTCGGCCTCGGCCTCGATGCGCACCCGCGCCGAACCGGGGACGACCATGACGCGGACGTTCTCGGCCTTCTTCTGCCCCTTGATGATGGAGGCGAACGCGCGCAGGTCCTCGATACGGCTGTTGGTGCAGGAGCCCATGAAGACCGCGTCGACCGGGATGCTCTTCATGGGCGTGCCCGGCTCGAGGTCCATGTACTCCAGCGCGCGCTCGGCGGCGGCCCGCTGGTTGGGGTCGGCGATGGCGGAGGGGTCCGGCACGGCCTGGCTGAGCGACACCCCCTGGCCCGGGTTGGTGCCCCAGGTGACGAACGGCTCGATCTCGTCCGCGTCGAGGTACACCTCGGCGTCGAACACCGCGGCGTCGTCGGTCTGAAGCGTCTTCCAGTAGTCGACCGCCTCGTCCCAGTCGGCGCCGGCCGGCGCGTGCGGGCGGCCCTTCAGGTATTCGAAGGTCGTCTCGTCGGGCGCGACCATGCCGGCGCGGGCGCCGGCCTCGATCGACATGTTGCAGATCGTCATCCGGCCCTCCATGGAGAGCGAGCGGATGGCGCTGCCGCGGTACTCGAGCACGTAGCCCTGGCCGCCGCCCGTGCCGATCTTCGCGATGACGG
Organism: Actinomycetes bacterium; assembly: GCA_023386675.1. GTDB lineage: Bacteria > Actinomycetota > Actinomycetes > Actinomycetales > Microbacteriaceae > Leifsonia. The sequence goes on along the minus strand of JAEWJG010000224.1, from coordinate 3,468 downwards.
CGAGGATGATGTCCTTCGCGGTCACGCCGGGGCGCAGCTCGCCCTCGACGGTGATCGCCATGGTCTTGAACGGCTTCAGCGGCAGCGTCTGCGTGGCGAGCACGTGCTCCACCTCACTGGTCCCGATGCCGAACGCCATCGCGCCGAACGCGCCGTGCGTCGAGGTGTGCGAGTCGCCGCAGACGACGGTGATGCCCGGCATGGTGAGGCCGAGCTGCGGGCCGACGACGTGGACGATGCCCTGCTCGACGTCGCCCAGGGAGTGCAGGCGGACGCCGAACTCGGCGGCGTTGCGGCGCAGCGTCTCGATCTGGGTGCGGCTGGTGAGGTCGGCGATCGGCTTGTCGATGCCGATGGTCGGCGTGTTGTGGTCCTCGGTCGCGATCGTCAGATCGGGACGTCGCACCGGGCGCCCGGCCATGCGCAGGCCGTCGAAGGCCTGCGGGCTGGTGACCTCGTGGACGAGGTGCAGGTCGATGTAGATGAGGTCGGGCGAGCCGTCCTCGCCCTTCTTGACCAGGTGGTCGTTCCAGACCTTCTCGGCCAGCGTCAGCGGCCGGGAGGTGGGTTCGATGGTGCTCATGTTCTGCGAACTCCTTAGCGTGTGAACGGATCAGCCGTCGACGGACTCCGCGGCGAGAGTGGCCTGATGTCTAGGACTCGCCGCGGCGGCTAAGGAGGAGAAGACCCGCGTACACGAGTGACAGGCTATCACCCGGCCGGGGGCGATCCCCGTCAGACGCGTTCGGCGCGGACGCGGAGATCGCCGAGAAGGAGCTCGCTGCCGGGGGTCATGGGGACGGGTTCCCCGGCGGGGATGCGGACGCCGGCGAGTGTGACGCCGTTGGTCGAGTGGAGGTCGGTCACGCTGAGCCCTTCGCCGTCCGGGAGCAGCGCGGCGTGGGTCTTCGACACCGTGGATGTGGGGTCGTCGAGGGCGATGAGCTCGGCGGCCGACGCCCCAGCCGGGGCGGCCGCGGCGGACGGGTTGCGGCCGAGCAGGACCGGTCGCGTGACCGGCACGGTGCGGTCGCCGGGCAGGTGCAGCCGCCAGACCGGTCGCGCCGGAGCGACGGGAGCACCGGGTCCGGGTGGCGGGGCGAAAACGGGCAGCGGGCGGCCGGGGGCCGAGTCGGCGTCGGCGGCCACGCCTGCGACTTCAGCCCGAGACGGGATGAGGCCGGGCGGAGGCACGATGAACCCGCTGTCGTCCATGTCGCCCACTATACGAGGACGGTCAGGCGCGGCGAGGTCTCCGGTACCGGAAGGCGGCGAGCCGGGCACGCAGCGGTCCTGCGGCCTTCGTCGCCTGCTCGAGCACGTCGTCGGTCGTGCTCCATGCGCGGTCGACACGCTCTTCCGTCACGACCGAGCCGTCAAAGACGGCGGCGTCGACGTGCCGCGCCAGGTCGCGCAAGCCGCCGTCGGGGACGGGCAGGCTCTGAGCCCGCGACTGCTGTTCGAGCGCGTCCGCCGTCTGCAGGCGCGTCGCGCGGTCGGGAATCGTCAGACCAAGCTCGGCGTAGCCGTCCGTCAGCTCGTCCCACGCGCCGGCGGCGCGGCGCTCGGGCGGCCCTCCCCTCTCGCGGCGGCGGCGCCTGCGGCGCTTGAGCGCGGCCACGATCAGCAGGGGCACGAAGTACGCCAGCAGCGGGATGCCCACCACCCCGAGCACCACCCACGCCCAGACCGGCAGCTGGAACGGCTTCGCCTTGTCCTTCGGGTCGTTGTCCTTCGTCTTGACCGGGGTGAGGAGGTCCTCCGCGCGCGGGTCGGCGGGCGGGGGCTGCCGCACCTGCGGCTGGGGCTCCAGCTTCGGCTTGGTGGTCTGGTTCTTCGGGGCGTCGGTCTTGGTCGGCGTCGGGAAGAACGGCACCCAGCCCACCCCGTCGAAAGCGACCTCGTCCCACGCCGTCACGTCGTCGCCGGTGACCGTGGTCGTGCTGCCGGTCACCTTCGGCGCGAAGCCCATGACCACCCGGGTCGGGTAGCCCAGGCGGCGCGCCATCAGAGCGAACGCGCTCGCGTACTGCTCCTGATCGCCGACCATCGGCGACTTCGAGAGCAGGTCGGTCATCCGGTCCGCGCCCTGGCCGGCGCGCGAAGGGACGGGGTCCGACGCTCGGCCGTGACTGAGGTAACCGAGGGACTTGAGCGACCGCTCGATGTTCCGCAGCTTCTGGATGGCCGTGTCGGCCGATCCTGCGTACTCCTCGGCCTTCGCGGAGACGACGTCGGGCACGTTGGTGACCGACGGCAGTGTCAGCTTCGCCGGCGGGACCGTGGCGAGCGCCCGGTCGCTCGGCACCTTCTGCGCGGTCGCGACGACGGTGTAGTCGAGTCCTTCGCGCACACCGCTCGTGACGGCCGCGGTCCCGGTGGCCGTGTTGACGCGCACGGTGGCTGCCGGGTCCTGCCCGGTGTGCGCGTCGAACGTGAGACGGTTCGTGTAACCGAGCGTGGGCAGCCACACGTCCGAGTACCCGAGCACGGCGATCGAGGCGGTGGACGAGCCGCCCGGCGTGAACAGCGGCGGCTTCGGGATGGTACTGCCCAGCAGCTCGAACGCGCCGGAGGCGTCCGTGTCGCTGCCCGGGGAGGCGACCGACCAGACCACGCCGTCGTAGCTGTCCATCGTCGCCAGCCGGATGACCTGACCCTGCGTGAGCCCGGTGACGGTGAAGAGCTTCGTCTTCTGCAGGTCCTTCGTGTACTTCCGGAAGCCGGCGAGCGGGCTCGGGTAGTCGAGCGGATCGAAGGGTGGGGTGATCTCGTCGCGCACGACGAATCGGGATGCCGCGGGCGGCGCGAGCACCGACCCTGCAAGCGCGCCGACCAGCACCGCGCCCAGGACGACCGCCGCCCCGCCCAGCAGGCGGCTGCGACGCACGGCCGAGTCGGTCTCCACACCGTCGCGGGCGAAGCGGGCGCGGCGCCACGACAGCCAGACCAGTGCGACGACGGCGAAGAGCACGCCGCGGACGCCGGCGAAGAACGGATCGCGCGTCCCGAGCAGGATAGCTGCGAGGAGCAGCAGCGCCGGACCGGTGAGCAGCACGGCGGCGCGACCCGACGACGGCCGACGGACGCGCGGCAGCCAGCGGACGGCGAGCGTCACCGACACCAGTGACACGAGCCATCCTGCGACGAACGGCACGACCGCGACGTAGGGTGGCGCCTCCAGCGGCGCCTGAAGAGTAACGGCGTCCGACCACCCGAAGACGGCGCCCAGCACGAGGCCGGAGAGACTGTCGAGCGACGGGAGCACCCCGTAGAGCGCGAGACCCGGGAGCGCGAGCGCCGTCCCGAGCAGGAAATAGGCGGCCAGCGCGATGACGACGGTCAGCGGCCACGAGAGGCGGAACAGCCGGCCGAGGAGGGCGACTCCCCCGCCGACGACGATGCCGCCGACGGCCGCAGGCACGAAGGCGTAGTGGCCGAACGCGGGTTCGAAGCCCACCACGGCGA
>JAEWJG010000187.1 GCA_023386675.1 Actinomycetes bacterium | reverse complement strand
GTTGAACTGGTCGACCCACGGGATGAGCATGAACGCGTCCGGGTAGTCACCGCTGGCCATGAGGATCTGCCGCTTCTCCGGTGCGACCGACGAGTCCTGGGTGGTGGTCTGCCAGTTGAACTTGATGTCGAACTTCTTGGCCACCTCCTTGGTGAAGGCGTTGGTGGCGAGGTCCTGCCCGGTGCCCTGCTGCGCGAAGACGCTCAGGTTCGCGGTGCCGCCGATCTTGTCGTCGGCGCCGTTGGCCTGCGACGGCGTGCAGGCCGAGAGGGCGAGCAGCGCGGCGCCGCCCACCGCGACGGCGAGGGCTGCCTTGCGCCGGCGTCGGCCGGCGCGGCTGTCCGTGTTTGAGAACATGGTGCGTTCCTCCTTTGGAACTTGGATTGCGTGACGGGTGTGCAGTGGTGGGTTCGGGGAAGGGCGTGCGGTCGGCCGGGCTCAGCCCTTGACCGACCCGATGAGCACCCCTTTGTTGAAGTAGCGCGCGACGAACGGGTAGATGATCAGCACCGGGACGCTGGTGATGACGATCAGCGAGTACTTGAGCAGGTTCACCAGCTCCTGGTTCGACGCCTGGGCGGCCAGGTCGTTCGTCCCGCCGTTCGTGGCGTTGAGCACCAGGATGTTGCGGAGCACCAGCTGGAGCGGGAACAGGTCGGAGCTCTTCAGGTAGAGCAGGGCGTCGAAGTACCCGTTCCACTGGCCGATCGCGTACATCAGTGCGATCACGGCGATCAGCGGCTTCGACAGCGGGAGCACCATCGTCCAGAGGAAGCGCCAATCGCTCGCGCCGTCGAGCTCGGCCGCCTCGACCAGCTCGTCGGGAATGGCGGAGCGGAAGAACGTCCGCGCGATGATGACCTGCCAGACCGCGACCGCCTGCGGCAGGAGGAGCGCCCAGCGGGTGTCGAGCATCCCGAGGTTCTGGACGACCATGTACGTCGGGATCAGGCCGCCGCTGAACAGCATCGTGAACAGCAGCAGCGACATGATCACGTTGCGGCCCATGAAGGTGCGGCGCGAGAGCGGCCACGCGATGCAGACCGTCAGCGTGGTGCTGATGAAGGTTCCGGCGACCATGTAGAACAGCGAGTTCGCGTAGCCGAGCAGCACCTGGGGGTCCGAGAGGACGGTCTGGTAGCCCTTCAGCGTGAAGTCGACCGGCCAGAGGAACACCTGTCCCGCCGTGACCGCATGCGGCGACGAGAAGGAGCTGGCCAGGATGTACAGCAGCGGCAGGACGACGACGAGCACCGCGAGGATGAGGCCGAGGTAGATCACGACCAGCAGCGCGCGGTCGGTGGGCGACTCCCGGATGCGGCGCGGCTTCGGCGAGCGCGCCTTCTGGTTCGTCCTTCCGCGCACTTTCACGCGGTCCGCCAGACGGTCGATGGTCACCACAGTCCACTCCCACTCACGCGGCGTGCGACCCCGTTGACGACGAGGAGCAGCACGAGGTTGATCACTGAGTTGAAGAGGCCGACGGCGGTCGCCGTCCCGAAGTCGGCGTTGAGGATGCCCAGCTTGTAGACGTAGGTCGCGATGATCTCGGACTGACCGAGGTTCAGCGGGTTCTGGAGCAGGAAGGCCTTCTCGAATCCGATCGCCATGATGTTGCCGACGCTCAGGATGAGCACGATCATCGCCGTCGGCATGATGCCCGGGATGTCGACGTGCCAGATCTTGCGGAGACGGGAGGCACCGTCCACCTTCGCCGCTTCGTACAGCGACGGGTCGATCCCGGACAGCGCGGCCATGTAGATGACCGCGGAGTAGCCGGCGGTCTGCCAGACGTCCGACCACACGTACACGTGCCGGAAGTAGTCCGGATCGCCGAGGAAGTCGGGCGAGGGGACGCCGAAGAATCCGAAGACCTGGCTCAGGATGCCGAGCCGCGGCGCCATGATCAGGATCAGCATCGACACCACGACGACCGTCGAGATGAAGTACGGCGCGTAGGTGACCAGCTGCACCGTCTTCTGGAACCAGCGGTGGCGCACCTCGTTGAGCGCGAGCGCCAGGATGAGCGGGATGGGGAAGCTCGCCAGCACCGCGTAGCCGGAGAGGATGAGGGTGTTCGAGAGCAGGGTGGGGAACTGCGGGTTCTGGAGGAAGAGCTGGAAGTTGGTCCAGCCGACCCACGGACTCCCCCACACCCCGAGGACGGGGCTGTAGTCCTTGAAGGCGATGATCGCGTTCGAGATCGGGACGTACTTGAAGATGACGAAGTACGCGAGCGGCAGGATCGTGAGCAGGTAGAGCTGCCAGTGCCGCTTCCAGGCGATCCGCCAGCGTTGGCCGAGGCTTTTCTTGCGCCGTAGGGTGGTCGGGGTGGTCGCCGCTCGGGTCGACCGAGGTCGTCCCACTGTCGTCGGCGCCTGGGGTGCGCTGGTCGCGGGCGGGGCGCTCGTCACGCGAGCCACCTCTCTGGGGTACTGCTCACCTTCGTCATCGAAGACTCCAATAGATCCATCCGGCTTGTCCGAATCGAGTTACAGCAAAACGTATTTTTTTGCCGTTGTCAATAATTTGTTCCGGCGGCGCAATTCGGGCAATGAGGACATCGCATCGCAATTAGGACACGGCGTGCACTAACCTCGAGGTGTGGGAGACAACACCGTCAAGGCAGAGCCGCGCGCGTCCGCAGCGCGCCGGCCGTCGCTGGGCACGGCGAAGTCGGCGGAGATCTTCACCCGGATCATCACGCACGGACCGGTCAGCAGACTCGACATCGGCCGCCTGACCGGGCTCTCCCAGGCCAAGGTGACGAAGACGGTCAGCCCGCTCATCGAGAGCGGCTACGTCGCGGTGGGCGAGCACGCCGAGCACTCGTTCCCCGGCCGCCCGGTCCGCCCGCTGAGCGTCGTCCCCCGCTCGATGATCGCGGTCGGCGTGAAGGTGAACGAAGGCGAGATCTTCGCCGTCACCGTCAACCTCGGCAACGAGGTGCTCGGCTCCACCCGGCGCAGGCTCCGGAGCCACGACCCGGAGACCACGGTCGCCGCGATCGTCGCGTCCGTCGAGTCCCTCATCGAACAGCTCGGCGAGGATGCCGCCCACCTCACCGGCGTCGGGGTCTCGGTGTCCGGCGACATCGACTCGAGCACGGGGACGGTGCGGCACTCGCCCCTGCTCGACTGGACGCAGGTGGCGCTCGGCGGCGAGCTGGAGGCGCGGATCGGGCTCCCGGTCACGGTGGAGAACGACGTGCGCGCGCTCGCGAAGGCGGAGCACTGGTTCGGCGTCGGCAAGGACGCGACCTCGTTCGCGATCGTCACGATCGGCGCCGGCATCGGCTGCGGCATCTACGTGAACGGCGACGTGGTGGTCGGCTCCCACGGAGTGGCCGGCGAGATCGGACATCTGCCGCTCGCGTCATACGATGCGATCTGCGTGTGCGGCCGGCGCGGGTGCGTCGAGGCTGTGGCGTCGTCGCACGCCATCCTGGAGGCGGTCCGCGCCGGCCGATCGGACCCGGACCTCACCCTGGCCGACGCGATCCGCCTCGCACACGAGGGCGACGCCAGCGCGGTCGACGCGTTCGAGCGGGCGGGCACCGCCATCGGCGCCGCCCTCGCCGCCACCGTGAACCTCTTCGGCCCGGAGGTCGTCGTGATCGCCGGCGAGGGCGTGATGGACTACGACCTCTACGAGCGCCGCTTCCGCGAAGAATTCCTCGCCCACGCGTTCGGCGCCGCGGCCAACTGCCGCCTGGTCGTCCGCCGCCACACCTTCACCGACTGGGCGCGCGGCGCCGCGGTGGCCTCCCTGCGCGAGACGATCGCGGCGGCCGCCGGGTCACACGTCGACTGACGGCGCTTAGACTCGAACTGCCCGTGCGCGGGCTCCGTTACAGCAAGCCACCGATTGGGGAAGAGAAGATGGCAGACTCCTCGTTCGACATCGTCAGCAAGGTCGACAAGATGGAGGCGGACAACGCCGTCAACCAGGCCCGCAAGGAGGTGGAGCAGCGCTACGACTTCAAGAACGTCGGGGCGTCCGTCGAGTGGAGCGGCGAGAAGGTGCTCCTGAAGGCCAACACCGAGGAGCGCGTCAAGGCGGTGCTCGAGGTGCTGGAGTCCAAGTTCATCAAGCGCGGCATCACCCTCAAGTCGCTCGACACCGGTGCGCCCTACCCGTCGGGCAAGGAGTTCCGCATCGAGGTCGGGCTCAAGAACGGCATCGAGCAGGACGCGGCAAAGAAGATCAACAAGATCATCCGCGACGAGGCGCCCAAGAGCGTCAAGTCGCAGATCCAGGGCGACGAGCTGCGCGTCAGCTCGAAGAGCCGCGACGACCTGCAGGCGACCATGGCGCTCCTCAAGAGCGCCGACCTGGATGTCGCCGTGCAGTTCGTCAACTTCCGCTGAGGTAGCCGCGCATCCACCGCTCCACCGCCGCGTACGCCGAGCGGCGGACCGGCGGCGCCGACAGGAACACGTCGTGCAGCGCGTCCTCGACCCACGACACGGTCACCGTCGGCGCGAGACCGAGCGCGCGGTCCGCGATGTCGTGCACGACCAGCACGACGTCCGACTTCAGCATGTCGGGCGTCCAGTACGGCAGCAGCGTCGACCGCGCCGAGAGCAGCGTGAGCACGGGGGCGTCGATGTGCAGGCCGGCGGCGACGCGGGCGTGCCCGGCGAGCACGGCGGTCAGCCAGGCGGGGTGGACGCGGAAGCCGCGAACCGGGCGCCAGGCCAGGTCGTAGTCCCACTCGCCGTCGAGCGTGCGTGAAACGGTACGCGTGTAGAAGCCGAGGTCGACGTTCGGCATGGGCGCCATCGGGTCGATGCGGGCGCGAAGGTCGACGAGTGGGGCCAGTGCCGCTCGGCCCGCCGAGTGCGCCTGGAACTCCAGCCACGGGCTGTTCAGGATGAGCGCATCCACTCGTCCGGGGTGCCGGTCGGCCCACAGGCTCAGCGTCAGCCCGCCGGTGGAGTGGCCGAGCAGGATGAGGCGGCGGTGTGTGCGTGCGTCCTCGCCGTGGCCCATCGCGTCGAGCGCCGAGGCGATGTCCTCGTCGTACACGGCGAGGTCGTCGACGAAGCCCGGGGTCTGCCCCTCACGGAGGCTGCGCCCGTACTTGCGCAGGTCCAGCGCGTGGAATCGCGCACCCTGGTCGTGCCAGAACCGGGCGAGCTCGGTCTGGAAGAAGTAGTCCGACCAGCCGTGCACGTACAGGACGTCGGCGTCGGCGGCCGGCCCCCGGCGGAGGTGGAGGTGCGGCGGGGGCGAGTAGCGCACCAGTGTGGCGACGACCTCCCCTTCGGCGTCGTGCCCGAGCGGGAGGGTGAGCTGCTCGAACGGCTCCCCGAGGACGTCAGGGCGCCATCCGTGCGTCGTCGTCATCCCCCCAGCGTGCCAGGCGCGCGGCGATCGCGCACGATCCGGCAGCCGCCGTGCGCGCACCGCCTAGTGGCCGGGCCGCTGTGTTACGTACCGTCGGAGCATGATCATCGGCGCCCCCGCATCCACGCTGCGCGCGCGGCGCCTTCCCACGGGGGTCGCCGTGCCGGTCCTCGCGCTCGGCGCCGACGCCGACATGCTGCTCGGGACGCGCGCCCTCCCCGCAGCCGCGTGGCTGGCGGTGTTCACCGG
>JAEWJG010000182.1 GCA_023386675.1 Actinomycetes bacterium | reverse complement strand
GTCCTGCACCGCGCGCCGCAGCGCGGCGTCCAGCGTCAGCGTCGACCCCGCGATCGACCCGCCGCCGGCCAGCCGCGCGACGCCGTCCCGCACCTCGACCTCGAGCGAGCCGAGCAGGTAGTCGCCGTCCGCCGACCCCGCGGCCGCCATGGCGTCCGTCACCAGCGCGAGCCGTCCCGGGGCGGAAGCGAACGCCATCCGGACCACCTCCGGGTGCACGTGGACGCCGTCGTTGACGATCTCGAGCGTCACGCCCGGCGTGCGCGCCGCCGCAGCGACGGGCCCCGGCGCGCGGTGATGGAGCCCGGGCATCGCGTTGAACGCGTGGGTCAGGATGCTCGCCCCCTCGGCGAAGGCCGCCAGCGCCTGCTCGTAGGTCGCGCCGGTGTGCCCGACCGCGACCGCGACGCCCGCGGCGGAGAACGCGCGCACCGCATCCATGCCGCCGGGCAGCTCGGGGGCGATCGTGATCTGGCGCAGGGTTCCGTCCGCCGCCGCGAGCAGCGCCTCCACGTCGCCTGGGGTGGACGGCCGCAGCAGCGACGGCTCGTGCGCCCCCTTGTGCCCGACGTCCAGGAACGGCCCTTCCAGGTGCGAGCCCAGGATGCGCGGGTCAGCGCCCATGAGCCCCGCCACCGTCCGCACGCGCGATGCCAGTTCGGCGACCGGCGCGGTCACCAGCGAGATCACCGCCCGCGTCGTCCCGTGCCGCTGGTGCAGGTCGAGCCCGCGGGCGATGGCCTCCGCGCCGTCGTCGAAGCTCGCGCCGCCTCCACCGTGCACGTGGATGTCGACGAAGCCCGGCGCCAGCCATCCGCCCCGCGCATCCGTTGCGTCCACGGGGGAGAACGACCGCCACGACGATCCGCTCCCGCGCTCGGCGACGAAGCCGCCCGCGAACCGCACCCAGGCGTCCTCGACGACCGTCCCGCCGTCGACCAGCCGTGCCGAGTGGATGACGTGGTCGCCGCTCACGCGACGATCACCTCGAAGCCGGCCTCGACGAAGGCGGACCGCTGCTCGGCGGTGATGCCGTCGTCGGTGATGAGGGTCGTCAGCACCTTCGGGCCGCCGAGCGTTGCGAACGCCTTCCGGCCGATCTTCGACGAGTCGGCCACGACCACGGCGCGCGTGGCCCGGCGCGCCATCAGCGAGTTGACGCTCGCCTCGCCCTCGTCGTGGACGGTCGCGCCCACCACCGGGTCGATGCCGTTCACGCCGATGAAGGCGATGTCCATCGTGATCTTCTCGAGCACGACGTCGCTGTACGGGCCGACCAGCTCGTACGAGCGCGCGTGGACGACGCCGCCTGTCACGACGGTCTTGATCTGCGGGCGCATGACGAGCTGCGCTGCGATGTTGATGGCATTCGTCACGACGGTGAGGCTGGGATGCGGGGACGGCTCCATCAGGTCGGGCCGCGAGCCGAGCACGGTGGCGACGGCTGTGCTCGTCGTCCCGCCGCAGAGGCCGACCACGGCGCCACGCGGGACGAGCGCGCTCGCCGCCTGCGCGATCCGCAGCTTCTCGGGAGCGTGCTGCTCGCGCTTGTACCGGATCGGCAGGTCGTACGCGACGGACTGCCCGATCGCCCCGCCGCGCGTCCGGGTCAGCAGCTGCTGAGAGGCGAGCGCGTCCAGGTCGCGGCGCGCGGTGGCGGCCGAGACGTCCAGCTTGGCGACGATGTCGTCCACCTCGACCTGCCCCGCCTCGGCCAGCAGGTCGAGCACGGCGTTCAGCCGTTCGGCTCTGTTCATCGGTGTCCCGTCTCCACTCGGCCCGCGCCGTCGCGGCTAGCGACGTCGAACAGGGTCATCAGGCGCGCCGCCTCCTCCGTCACCGCGGCACGTCCCTCCCGGATGTACTTCCGCGGATCCACGGCCTCCGGATGCGCGTCGAGGTAGGCGCGGATGGCGTCCGTGTAGAACCGGTTGAGGTGGGTGGAGACGTTGACCTTGGTGATCCCGGCGCGGATCGCCTGCTCGATCGTCTCATCCGCGACCCCGCTGGACCCGTGCAGCACCAGTGGAACGGGCACGGCGTGTCGCAGCTGCGCGATCAGCTCGAGGTCGAGCGCGGCGGTGCGCTCGGTCATCGCGTGCGAGCTCCCGACGGCCACCGCGAGGGCGTCGACGCCGGTCTCCTCCACGAACCGCCGGGCCTCGGCGGGGTCGGTCCGGACGCCGGGGGCGTGGGCGCCGTCCTTCCCGCCGATCTCGCCGAGCTCCGCCTCCACGAGCACATCGTTGGCGTGGGCGTGCTCGACCACGCGGACGGTCGCGGCGACGTTGTGGTCGTAGTCGAGGGTGGACCCGTCGAACATCACCGAGCCGAAGCCGGCCTCGACCGCCTGTCGCGCCAGCTCCTCGTCCTCCGCGTGGTCGAGGTGCACGGCGACGTGCGCGGTCGACTCGCGGGCGAGTGCCAGGGTCGCAGCGGCGATCGGCTCGAGTGCGCCGTGGTACGCGACGCAGTTCTGCGAGAGCTGCAGGATGACGGGCAGCCCGGTCTGCTCGGCGGCGTCCACGAGCGCCTCGGCCGTCTCCAGCTGGATGACGTTGAACGCTGCGAGACCAGTGCGGCGGCCGACGGCGGCGTGCAGCAGGTCGGCGGTGGGGACGAGGGGCATGGCGGCTCCGGGGTGGGGCGGTGAGTGGATGGTGTCAGC
>JAEWJG010000172.1 GCA_023386675.1 Actinomycetes bacterium | reverse complement strand
ACCCTCACCAACTTCGTGGTCGACATCATCGCGGCCCTCATCGATCCGAGAGTGAGGTACTGAGATGTCCACGGCTGCTCTCACCTCCCGCAAGCGCTCCCTCTGGGACCGCCTGCCCGTCGTCCACCAGCTCCGCCAGAGCGTCGGCCTCCAGCGCGGGATGCTCGTCGTGGGCCTCGTGCTCACCGTCCTGTTCATCCTGACCGCGATCTTCGCGCCGCTGATCGCGCCGTACGGCTTCGCCCAGTCGCGCTCCGACGGCACGTCGTTCGGCGCGCAGCAGCCGCCGAGCGCCGCGCACATCTGGGGCACCACCTCCGGCGGCTACGACGTGTTCTCGCGTGTGATCTGGGGGGCGCAGACCGCGATCCTCGTGATCATCGTGGCCGTCATCCTGTCGATCTTCCTCGGCGTCCTGCTCGGACTGATCTCGGGATACTTCGGTGGCTGGCTCGACCGGATCCTGGTCGTCGTCTGCGACGCGATCTACGCGTTCCCGTCGCTGCTGCTCGCCATCGTCATGGCCATCGCTATCAGCGGCGGCCAGTCGAGCCTGTGGGGCGGCATCCTCGCGGCGGCGATCTCGATCACAGTGGTCTACATCCCGCAGTACTTCCGGGTGATCCGCTCGGAGGTCGTCCGGATCAAGGCCGAGGCGTACGTCGAGGCGGCGAAGGTCGTCGGCGCGAGCAACGGGCGGATCATGTTCCGTCACGTGCTGCGCAACTCCACCCGCACGCTGCCGCTGATCTTCACGCTGAACTCGTCGGAGGCGATCCTGACCCTCGCGGGCCTCGGCTTCCTCGGCTTCGGCATCGAGCCGACGGCGGCCGCCGAGTGGGGGTACGACCTCAACAAGGCCACCGACGACGTCACCAGCGGCATCTGGTGGACGTCCATCTACCCGGGCCTCGCGATCGTGCTCGTGGTGCTCGGCATCACCCTCGTCGGCGAGAGCCTGAACGACCTGGCCGACCCGCGTCTGCGCGGCCGCCGTCGCGCAGCCGTGGCGTCGGGCGAGGTCGCGGAGACCTCCGTCGTCCCGGGCGGCCCCCTCGTCGCCGGCCCCGGAGGGGTGGACGGCCTCGAGGGCGGGGAATCGTTCGATCAGCACGGAATCGAGGTGCGTCCATGAGCGACGTGGTCAAGATCGACGACCTGTCGGTGAGCTTCGCGACCGACGCCGGGGCCGTCAAGGCGGTCGACGGGGTGAGCCTGAACGTCGCACCGGGGGAGGTGCTGGCGATCGTCGGCGAGTCCGGCTCCGGTAAGACCGTCACGGCGAAGACCATCCTCGGCCTGCTGCCGGAGACGGCGACAGCGTCGGGCGCGGTCATCCTGCGCAGCAAGGACGGTTCGTCGGAGGCGGACATCGTCTCCATCGACAAGCGGCGCCTGCGCGAGGTGCGCGGCACCGATGTCGCCATGGTGTTCCAGGAGCCGTCGACGGCCCTCAACCCGGTGTATCCGGTGGGATGGCAGATCGCGGAGGGCCTGCGCGCCCACGGCAAGCTGTCCAAGAAGGAAGCCCAGGCCAAGGCGGTCGAGATCCTCGAGCGGGTCGGCATCCCGGAGCCGGAGAAGCGGGTCAAGTACTACCCGCACCAGTTCTCGGGCGGCCAGAAGCAGCGCATCGTCATCGCGATGGCGCTCGTGCTGAATCCCGGCCTGATCGTCGCCGACGAGCCGACGACCGCGCTGGATGTGACCGTGCAGGCCGAGATCCTCGACCTGCTGCGCCGCTGCCGCGACGAGTTCGGCGCCGCCATCGTGCTCATCACGCACAACATGGGCGTCGTCGCCGACCTGGCCGACCGCGTAGCCGTGATGTACCAGGGCAAGCTGGTGGAGCAGGCCGACGTGCGCACGCTGTTCGCGTCGCCGCAGGCGGAGTACACGCAGCAATTGCTCGCCGCCGTCCCGAAGATCGGGCAGGGCGCCGTCGCGACCCAGGAGCGGGCGATCGCCCGCGCCGAGCGCCCGGAGCAGGCGCCGGTGGTGCGGGCGCGCGACCTGCGCATCCAGTACCCGGGGCGTCTCGGCCGTCCGGGCTTCGTCGCGGTGGACGGCGTCTCGTTCGAGATCCGTCCGGGCGAGGTGCTGGGCCTGGTGGGCGAGTCCGGTTCGGGCAAGACCACGATCGGCCGCGCCATCGCGGGTCTCAACCGGGTGACCGGTGGCTCGCTCGAGGTGCTCGGGGTCGAGATGAACGGCGTGCGCGAGCGGCACTTCCGCGGCGTGCGCAGCGACATCGGCTTCGTGTTCCAGGATCCGGCGTCCAGCTTCAACCCGCTCCTCACCATCGCCGAGTGCGTGGCCGAGCCGCTGGTGGTGCATGGACGCGCGTCCTCCGCCGCCGAGGCCCGTCGCCGCGTCGACGAGTTGCTGGAGGCGGTGCAGCTTCCGCGCGCGTACGGCGACCGCTTCCCGCACGAGCTCTCGGGCGGCCAGCGCCAGCGCGCCAGCCTCGCCCGGGCACTCGCCCTGGAGCCGACGCTGCTGATCGCGGACGAGCCCACCTCGGCGCTCGACGTCTCGGTGCAGGCCCGCGTACTGGAGCTGTTCTCGGACCTGCAGAGCGAGTTCGGGTTCGCCTCGCTGTTCATCAGCCACGACCTCGCCGTCGTCGACCTCCTCGCCGACCGGATCGCGGTGCTGCACCGCGGCCGCCTGGTCGAGGAGGGCACAGGGGCCGAGGTCCTCGGCAACCCGCGCGAGCCGTACACGCAGCGGCTGCTCGCCTCCCTGCCGGTGCCCGATCCGGCCGAACAGGCCGACCGGCGGGAGGAACTGCGGAAGTTGAGCGCGCCGACCGCTTAGGGTCGATGGTGTGAGTTCCGAGCCCGCCATCGTCGTCAGCGACCTTTCGGTCGAATATCCCGCGCGGGGCCCCAGCACATCGTGCGTGGCCCTGCGCGGGGTGAGCTTCCATCTGGAACGCGGGCAGGTGCTCGGGGTGCTCGGCGAGACCGGGTCCGGCAAGAGCACTCTCGCGCGGGTGCTGGCCGGCCACGTGCTCCCGGCGCGGGCGTCCGATCCCGGCCCGCGGATCAGCGGCGGGGAGGCGTCGGTGCTCGGGCACAAGCTCCGCAAGGCGCGCAAGCGCGACCTGGCCGAGGTGACCTTCCACGTCGGGTACCTGCCGCAGGAGGCCGCGGCGACCCTGGAGCCCTCGCTGAGCGTCCAGGACAACGTCGCGCTGCCGATCTTCGAGCGCGACGCGCACTATCCGAAGCGTGCGGCCGGGGCGCGGGCGGCGACCATGCTCGACACCGTGCACCTGCCGCTCTCTGTGCTGAACAAGTACCCGTACGAGCTCAGCTCCGGGCAGCGGCAGCGCGTCGCCCTGGCGCGTGCGCTGGTGCTCGGGCCGACCATCCTGGTCGCCGACGAGCCGACCGCGGGCATCGACGCGACCGTCCGGGATGCGGTGATCGACCTGCTCGCCCAGCTTCGGACGCACGAGGGCTTCTCGGCGGTCGTCGTCAGCCACGACCTCGCCGTGCTGCGCCGCGCGACGGACACGTCACTGGTGCTGCAGGGCGGCCGGCCGGTCGGCTACGGGCCGATCGAGGAGGTGCTCGCGGATCCTGCGCATCCCTTCGTGGCCGGTCTCGCGAAGGCGCTGAACCCGCCGCAGCAGCGCACCGAGCGGCGGCCGCAGCGGGCGGCGACGCGCCGCGCCGCGAAGAAGGACGGATCGGGAGAGACGGCATGAGCACGGACGAGACGACGAACGCCCCGCGGCACCGCGCGGTGATGGCCGACGAGGTGACCGCTCTCCCGGCGGACCGCCGGCCGACGCCTGGACCGATCGCGGTGCTCCCCGAGGCGGAGCAGCAGTTCGTGGACGCGGTGGAGGCGGCCGGCGGCACGGTCGAGCCGCTGTCGGACCGCACCCGCGGCGTGGTCTGGCTGTCGAATAAGGATGCGGCCGCGTTCCCGGCTGTGCTGGAGGCGCATCCCGGCATCGGCTGGGTGCAGCTGCCGTTCGCGGGGGTGGATGCGTTCGCCGGCATCCTCGCGTCGGAGGACCGGCCGGGCCTGGTCTGGACCAGCGCGAAGGGCGCCTACGCGCAGCCGGTCGCCGAGCACGCGCTCGTCCTGAGCCTCGCGCTGCTGCGGGTGATCCCGAAGCGGGTGCGCGCGCGGTCGTGGGCGACCGAGCCGGAGGGTCGCTCCTTGTACGGCCTCGACGTGGTGATCGTCGGCGCGGGCGGCATCGCGCTGGAGCTGATGCGGCTGCTGGAGCCGTTCGGCGCGCGGGTGACCATCGTCCGCCGGTCGTCGGCGCCGGTGGAGGGCGCAGTCCGCACGGTGACCGCTTCGGCGCTGGCGGAGGTGCTCCCGTCGGCGGACCTCGTCGTCGTCGCCGCGGCGCTGACCGAGGGGACTCGGCGGCTGTTCGGCGCGCCCGAATTCGCGGCCATGAAGGAGACGGCATATCTCGTCAACATCGCCCGCGGCGGCCTGGTCGACACGGACGCGCTGCTGGACGCGCTGCGGTCGGGCGCCATCGCGGGCGCTGGACTGGATGTGACCGATCCCGAGCCGCTGCCCGAGGGTCATCCGCTCTGGGACGAGCCGAACGTCATCGTCACGCCGCACCAGGCGGACACCCCCGAGATGACCGCGCCGCTGCTGGCGGAGCGCATCCGGCAGAACGTGCGGGCGTTCCTCGACGACGGCCGTTTCGTCGGCGTCGTGGACCCCGCAGCGGGCTACTGAGGGGCGACGCACCCGGGACGCTCGGCCGATTTCACGAGGGGCCCGGAAGCTTGCTAGAGTGGCTTCGCTGATCAAGCATTCCTCGATAGCTCAATTGGCAGAGCAGCCGGCTGTTAACCGGCAGGTTCTTGGTTCGAGTCCAAGTCGGGGAGCGAACGGCCCTCACCCTCCGGGTGGGGGCCTTCTTCGTGTGCGGCTATTGCCAGCCGGGCTGGACCAGGCCGGTCTCGTAGGCGAGCACGACGAGGTGCACGCGGTCGCGCGCATCGAGCTTGGTCATGATGCGAGACACGTGTGTCTTCGCGGTGAGCGGGCTGAGGTAGAGCCGCTCGCCGATCTCCGTGTTCGTGAGTCCGTGCGCGACGAGGGCGAGCACTTCGCGCTCCCGGTCGGTCAGCTGGGCGAGCTGCGCCGAGTCCGGTGCGGGCCGCAGCCCGCCCGATACCCGCTCGATCAGGCGGCGGGTCACGCCGGGGGAGAGGAGCGCGTCGCCGGCCGCGACGACCCGCACAGCGCGGATCAGCTCGACCGGCTCGGTGTCCTTCACGAGGAAGCCGCTCGCGCCCGCGACGATGGCCTGCGCGACGTACTCGTCGAGCTCGAACGTCGTGACGATGACGATGCGCGTCCCGGCCAGCGAAGGGTCGGCCACGATCTCCTCCGTCGCCCACAGGCCGTCGCCGTCGGGCATCCGGATGTCCATGAGCACGACGTCGGGATGCGTGCGGCGCACGAGCTCGACCGCCTCGCGGCCGGTGCCGGCCTCGCCGACCACCTCGACGTCGTCCTCCGACTCCAGCAGGGCCCGGAAGCCGGCGCGGACCAGCAGCTGGTCGTCGGCGAGCAGCACGCGGATCACGACGCGGCCGCCTCGGCCGCCGGAGCCACCGGGATGCGCGCCTCGACGATCAGGCCTCCGCCCTCAGGAGTGCGCGTCTCGAACCGGCCGCCGAGCAGCTCCGCGCGTTCGCGCATCCCGAGCATCCCCTTTCCGTCGCCGTCGCCCGCACCGGATGCGCCGGCCAGCCCGCGCCCGTCGTCCTGCACCGTCAGCACGTACCAGCCGTCCGCCTCGTCCAGCCGGATGCCCACCCGCGACGCCTGAGCGTGCCGGCCGATGTTGGTGAGCGATTCCTGCACGATCCGGTACAGCGCCAGTTGCACGGCGGCCGACGGCGTCGACGTGATCCCGTTCTCGAAGGCGATGCGCAGCCCCGCGCGCTGGTACGTCTCGACGAGTACCGGGATGCGCGCCAGGTCGGGCTCGGGGGAGCGGGCCGCGTAGCCGTCCGGCCCGCGGAGGAACCCGAGGACGCCGCGCACCTCCTCCAGCGCCTGGCTGCTCGTCGTCTTGATCGCCTCGAGGCTCTCGCGGGCCTTCTCCGGCCGTGAGTCGAACAGGTGCAGGCCGACGCCCGCCTGCACGCTGATCTGCGACAGCGAGTGCGCCAGCACGTCGTGCAGCTCGCGCGCGATGCGCAGCCGCTCCGCCTCGGCAGCGGCCTCGCGCCGGGCGGCGACAGCGCGCGCGACCTCCCGGTATCGCTCGCCCCGGTTGCGCAGCGCCTCGCCCACGCCCACCAGCAGGCAGAGGATGAGCGCGACGATCAGTGGCCGGATCATGGCCGCCGGGTTACCGCGCAGCAGGTAGGCGGCGGCGGGCCCGACGACGGCGAAGCCCGCCAGCGTCCACCATGCCCACACCCGGGCCCCGCGGACGACCGCGCTGACGACGGCGAAGGCGAGCGGCACCACGGAGAACGGCGGCCCGGTCGTGATCGCGATGGCCGGAGCGCAGAGCGCGGCGATCACGACGACGGTCAGTCCGGGGTGCCGGCGCGCCGCGAGCAGCACGAAGGAGGCGGCGAACGCGAGGAGGGCGAAGCCGAGCGCGATCGGGTCGTTCGCGGCGTTGCTCCCGGCGATGGCGATCGCGGGCAGTTGGAGCAGCGCGGCCAGGACGGCGGCGAACCAGCGGACGCCCTGCGGGGGAGTCCGGTCGGACCATGGTCCCCGGGTCCAGTGCTCCGGTCCGGGTGCGCCGCTCACCGGGCGCGCGCCCAGGCCTCGATCGGCGGGCGGGGTCCAGGGCATCTCCTCATGCTAATCACGCCGCCTGGGGTGCACATCCGCCGCCGGGCGTCTCACGGCGCCTGCGCGGCTACTCCCCGGGGAGTACGGGCCTCCGGCCCGGCGCCCTCACGGGTTGTTCTGAGCGTTGAACCCCTCGTCGTCCCGATGGTGGCCGAACAGTTCGCCGAAGGCAGGGCCGCCGAAGGAGGTGAGGCCGGCCTCCCGTTCCTCCGACGCACGGACCTCGTCGTCGTCGTTCTCGTACTCGCCCACCGCGTCGTCCGGCTCCTCCTCCGAGAAGTCGCGTGCGTCGTGCCGTCCGTCCTCGTGCTCCATGCGCGCATCGTACGTCCGAGGAGCGACCTCCCGACAGGGGTCGATCGCGGCAGGTGCCTGCTCCCGGCGGAGTACCGCGGATCGCTCCCGGCGGCGGATTCGCCGCAGCGCGTCCGCGGCGAGGCTGACAGTGACGTCCGCGACAGGCGCGGACCACACCGATTGGACACATCATGCTCAGCACACTGGCCACCGCCGTCGCCGCAGTCCCCTGCGTCGCCGGGTACGGACCGCCGTTCGTCGGCTGGTGGTGGATCTTCATCCCGATCTTCTGGATCCTCGTGTTCGTGCTCGTCTTCGGCCTGCTCGGCCGGCGCTGGCGCCGTGCGGCCGCGGAGCGCGGCGGGTACGGCGGCTACGGACCGTGGGGACCGCGCGGAGCGACCCGCTCGGCCGAGCAGACGCTCGCGCAGCGCTACGCGAACGGCGACATCGACGAGCAGGAGTACCGCGCCCGGTTGGAGGTGCTGCGCGCCAACCGCGACAGCGCCTGATCCGCGACGGACGACGCCCCTCGCGCGGCCCCGGTACGATCGACGGGGCCGCGCGAGCGCGCGGCGGGAAGGAGTGCGGGATGGATGCCGCCGGGGTGATCGCCGCGATCGCGGTCGTCGCCGCACTCGCCTTCGTCGTGCTGTGGCTCGCGGAGCGGACGCGGCACCGCCGGCTGCGCGACGCCCGTCAGGAGTCCGAGTGGGACCGCATCGACC
Organism: Actinomycetes bacterium; assembly: GCA_023386675.1. Classification (GTDB taxonomy): domain Bacteria; phylum Actinomycetota; class Actinomycetes; order Actinomycetales; family Microbacteriaceae; genus Leifsonia. The sequence goes on along the minus strand of JAEWJG010000172.1, from coordinate 3,899 downwards.
GCGAGCTCGACCTCGCCGAGCAGGCGGGTCGCTTCCGCATCGTCGGCGACCTCGGCGACGTGGCCATCCAGTCCGTCTCCCGGCTCGTGGCGCAGGCCGAGGGCGTCCGGTACGCCGCCGACGCCGACCCGGCCGCGGCAGTGCGCTCGGCCGGGGTGCTCGAGACCTCGGCGCGGGATGCGCTCGCCGACCTGCGCCGGCTGCAGGCGGTGGCGCGCGAGGCGCAGGACGCGTCCCTCCCGCAGCCGAGCCTCCATTCAGCCCGCGACCTGTTCCGGGTGCTGCGGGATGCGGGACTCGCGGTCGCCTTCAGCGAGACCGGCGAGAGGTTCGAGCTGCGGCAGGGCGCCGAGCTCGCCGTCTTCCGTATCCTGCAGACCAGCCTGGAGAACGCTCTCAAGCACGGCGGACCCGGTACCAATGCCTCGGTCGCCTTCGCCTGGACGGGCGAGGGCCTCAAGGTCAGCGTCGAGGACGACGGCATCCGCGCCGCCGCCCGCCGGCTCGGTCTCGACCGCGACGGCGTCGACCAGGCGACCGCGTACTCCATCGCCGACGACGTCCGGGTTCTGACGGATCATTACGAGGGAGCGGGCATCATCGAGATGCGCGACCGCGCCGCGCTGTTCGGCGGCACGCTGCACGCGCAGACCGTTCCGGGCATCGGCTTCACGCTGTCGGTCGTGTTCCCCGCGCTGCGTCACCACAACGGCGTGCACGGGGTCGACCTGCGCCGGTAGGCGCCGCGTCAGTCCTCGAGGTGGTCGCGCCCGGGCAGCCAGCTCAGGCCCGGGACGCCCCAGCTGTTCTTGCGCTGTACCTTCTGCGCCGACTTGCCGAAGGGATGCGTCAGCCGGTCCACGTAGAGGACGCCGTCGAGGTGGTCGTACTCGTGCTGGAAGATGCGGGCCAGCCAGCCCTCGGCGCGCACCTCGTACTCGTTGCCCTCGAGGTCGGTCGCCTGGAGGATCGCGCGCTCGGCGCGACGGAGCGGGAAGCGCTCGCCCGGGAACGAGAGGCAGCCCTCCGACTCGATGTCCTCATCCAGCTCGCCGACGGGCAGCGGGCTCAGCCACAGCGTCGGATTGATCGCGACGCCGCGGTGCTGCACGTCGTCGTCGTCCGTGTAGCCGTAGACGAAGAGGCGAAGCGGCACACCCACCTGCGGACCGGCCAGGCCGACGCCAGGGGCCTCGTCCATCGTCTCGAACATGTCCGCCACGAGCGTGCGCAGCTCGTCGTCGATCTGCTCGACCGGACGGGCAGGGGAGTGGAGCACGGGGTCACCGGTGATCCGGATCGGGAGGACGGCCATTCGGCAAGACTATCCGGATCATTGCCGGTAGGGTCGGTCAGGTGGGTACGGAACTGATGGACGCGTTCGACCTGTCGTATCAGCCCAGCCAGCTCCTGGGCATCCCGGTCGCGCTCGTCGGTGCCTGCTTCCTCTCGGTCGGCGCCCAGCTGCAGCATCACGGGGTCGCCAAGGTCGAGGCCATCGTCGGTCACGCCGAGAACGGGCTGAGCGGGCGTTCGCTCGGCCGGCTGCTGGCCCGTCCTTCCTGGGTCATCGGGACGCTGCTGCTCGGTCTCGCCATCGTCTTCCAGCTCGTCAGCCTCAAGCTGTCGCCGATCATCCTGGTGCAGCCGCTCGGTGTGGTCGGGCTGGTCATCACGAGCATCCTCAACGCCCGGGTCAGCGGCGTGAAGCTCAACCACCAGTCGGTGATCGCGGTCACCCTCTGCGTCAGCGGCGTCGGCGCGTTCGTGCTGCTGGCGGCTGTCTTCGCGCGCGACCTTCCGGTGTCGACGCGGGCGCTCGTCGTCATCCTGATCGTCCTCGCCGTCGTGCTGATCGCGTTCGCCGTGCTGTTCTGGTTCCTCCGGCACCGGCTGAAGGCGATCATGTACATCGTCGGCGCCGGCGTGCTCTACGGCTTCGTCGCCACCCTGGCGAAAGTCGCGATCGACCGCATCTCGAACCAGGAGTGGGACTGGCTGCTGGTCGCCTGCATCGTCGCGCTGCTGCTTGCGGCGGTGCTCGGTGCGTACTTCGTCCAGAACGCCTACTCGTCCGGGCCCCCGGACCTCGTGATCGCCGGCCTCACGGTCATCGATCCGCTCGTCGCCGTCACCATCGGCATCGTGGTCCTCAACGAGGCCGCGGGCGCCCCCTGGTGGGCGATGGTCGGGTTCGCGATCACCGGCGCGGTCGCCATCCTCGGCGTGTTCCGGCTCGCCAAGTACCACCCGCAGTCGGCATCGGACGCGCCGGTGGCCGACCGCATTGCCGACGCCGCGGCGGAAACCCGCTTAGACTAGGCCGTTGAATCGACCGGGCCCCACCTGCAGCCCGGACCGCGAACGCCGTGCCCGTTCGCCATCCGAACACTTCGACCGTAGGGAACGAACCACGTGCCTGATACGAGCGGACCGCATCCCACCCCGCCCGCCCCGGCAGCCAAGAAGCCGCTGACCATCGTCATGGGATGCGACACCTTCGCCCCGGACGTCAACGGAGCCGCCCGCTTCGCCGAGCGCCTCGCCGCCGGTCTCGTCGAGCGGGGCCACGACGTCCACGTCGTCGCCCCGGCGGCGAGCCGAAAGCACGGCACGTGGATCGAGGAGCACGAGGGCCAGAAGATGACGGCCCACCGCCTGCGCAGCTGGCGCTGGTACCCGCACGACTGGCTCCGCTTCGCCCTGCCGTGGATGAGCAAGGCCAACGCCCGCCGCGTGCTCGACGAGGTCAAGCCGGACGTCGTGCACTTCCAGTCCCACATCGTCGTCGGTCGGGGCCTCGCCTACGAGGCGCAGAAGCGCGGCATCCGGATCGTCGCCACCAACCACGTCATGCCCGAGAACATCATGGAGTTCACGGTCATCCCCAAGTTCCTGCAGAAGGCGCTCATCGCGATCGAGTGGCGGGACGCGCGCAAGAGCTTCGACCGCGCCGAGGCCGTCACCACTCCGACGCGCAAGGCCGCCGACTTCCTCGAGAACGCGACCGGCCTGCGTGGCGTGCACGCCATCTCGTGCGGCATCGAAGCCCAGAACTACACCCCCGACTTCACCCCGCGGACGGCCAACCGCATCCTGTTCGTGGGCCGCGTGACCGGCGAGAAGCACATCGACGTGCTGCTCAACGCCATCAAGCTGCTCCCCTCCGACCTGGATGCGCGCCTGCAGATCGTCGGCGGCGGCGACCAGCTGAAGAACCTCCAGACGCTCGCGGAGACCCTCGGCATCGCGGACCGCGTCGAGTTCCTCGGCTACGTCAGTGACCAGGAGCTGCGCCAGGCCTACACGCGCGCCACCGTGTTCGCGATGCCGTCGATCGCCGAGCTGCAGTCCATCGCGACGATGGAGGCCATGGCCTCGGGCCTCCCCGTGGTCGCGGCGAACGCCATGGCGCTCCCGCACCTGGTGCACGACGGCGAGAACGGCCACCTCTTCCGCCCCGGCGACGCGCAGGACCTCGCGGACAAGCTGGAGAGCATCCTCCGCCTGCCGCAGGACGAGCTCGACGTACTGAAGCACGCGTCGCTGCGCACGGTCGCCGCGCACGACATCCAGACCACGATCAGCACCTTCGAGAGCCTGTATCGTGGTGAGCCGGTGGCCGACCCGGTGACGGATGCGGCCTCCAGCGTGCCCGCCCCGGAGTGACGGGGCCGGCCCGCTCGGGGCGGTAGCTCAGCTGGTCAGAGCAGGGAACTCATAATTCCTCGGTCACGGGTTCAAGTCCCGTCCGCCCTACGGTTCTTACTCGTCGGCCTCGACCTCGAAGGCCGCGAAGCCGGTCCCCAAGGGGTCGTGCGCGACCGTCGGCGTCTCTCGGTGGCGAAAGCCCCGATGCGGTCGCCTGGTAGAGTCCCTCGGGTGAATCAGTCCCGCCG
>JAEWJG010000140.1 GCA_023386675.1 Actinomycetes bacterium | reverse complement strand
CTGCGCGAGGACGCCGGTGCGCCGGAGCTCGTCGGCGACATCGGCGGGGAGCCCGGCCCAGGTCGTGACCGCGCGCGTCAGCACGTCGTGGAAGAGGTCCAGCAGCACGGCACGCTGCGCCGCAGTGGCCGCACGCCGCCGCAGCTCCTGGCCGAACCGCGCGGCGAGCGCATCCCCCGACGCGCCGGTCAGCAGGCCGAGGAACAGCTCCTTACGGTGCCGGTGCGCCGCGCCTTCGAGCGACTGGACGCTGCCCTCGTCCTGCAGCAGCGTCAGCACCGAGCGCGGCATCGCGCCCTCCCGGCGGAACCGGCCGCCCTCGTAGAAGAAGCGCGCAGCCTCCGCCCCGCGCAGGACGAGCACCGGACGCCCGAGCAGGTGGGTGCGGAACGCGTCGGCTCCCGCGGCCCGGAAGCCGCGGATGCCGAACAGGTAGCCGTCGCGCAGGAAGCGCAGGGTGCTGTCCCCCATCGGCCGCCTCAGACCCGGGTCGCGGGGCGGTCGACCCCGGCGCCGCGCGGACTCAGGAAGATGCCGAGTCCGATCATCCCGACGGCGAGGATCAGGTGCAGCCAGTTGTCCGCACTGTTGAGCGGCACGATGTTGGCCGGCTGCTCGCCGCTGAAGAACAGGCCGTAGGCCCAGATGACGGCGTAGACCACGCCGCCGATGACCAGGTAGTTGCGGGATCCCATACGCGACCTCGCGAACGCGATCCCGGCGACGCCGTAGAGCAGGTGCACCAGATTGTGCAGCACCGAGACCTGGAACACGCCGAGCAGCAGCGCCGTGGAGCCATGCCCGGCGAACGACAGCCGGCCGTAGTCCGTCGTCAGCCCGGGGATGAACCCGGCGAGCCCGACGACCAGGAAGACGATTCCGGCGATCAGCGCTGCCTTCTGGACCGCTGTCCCCGCGTAGCGCCGGTCGTCACGGTCGGCGAACCTCCGGTCGGAGGGATCTGCGGCGGTCATGGTGGCTCCTTTCCGTCACCCCGAACGCAACACGCGCCCGCCGGGATCGTGCAGCCCTTGACAACGGCGTCATCAGACCTCGGAGCCACCGAGCCGCGGGGAGTAGAGCGTCGCGCCGGGACGGAGCCGGACGGTGTCGTCGGTGAACGACGCCAGGTCGCTCCACAGCACCAGGATCGAGCCGCGGGCGCGCCATCTCAGGAAGCGCGCGATCAGCGCGGGCGCGTTCACCCCGGTCCGTTCGTAGCCGGCGAACGAGCTGTGGGAGTGCGGGCTGACCACGAGCCCGTAGAGGCGGGCGGCCGCGAGCATCCCGTCGGGCGGCCCGTCGAGCACGAAGCGGGCGTCGACGACCTCGCCGAGGCGCTCGCCGTCGGCGGTGAGCACCGGGCTGCCGAGCAGGTCACTCAGGATCATGACGACCTCCGGGGATGCGGCCGATGACATGATCGCGCATCCACCGCTCCGTCCAGCTCGCGTCGAGGGAGTCGGCGGGGACGCCGACGCTGACGACCACGCCGCAGTCGGCGACGACCCTCCACTGGAGGCGGATGAATCGCGAGTCCGGCAGCCGGCCGCCGAAGATGCGCGTCATCAGGACGGGCCCGGTGAGCAACGCGTGGATGACCGGTGGATGCTCCGGGTCGAGGTGGGCTAGGTCGTCCGGTGTCGTGATCTCGAGGTCGTCCACGGTGCTCACCGGCACCGCGTGCGGGTCGAGGATCTGCCGGTCGAGCAGGTCCAGCCCGGCGTCGAGCATCCGCCCGGCGACCTTCGGCGGCGTCGGCAGCTCACGCTGCTGCGTCATGCTCCCGCTCCTGTCACGATCATGAGGGGGATGGCGGCGATCGACGCCACCAGGATGATCCCGAGGAAGACGAGCCCGACGGCGTTCGTCACCTTCCCGTTGACCAGGTCGCCCATGTACTTGGGATCGTTCGCCACGATCAGGATCGGCAGGTACGTCAGCGGCAGGGCTATCGCCGAGAAGACCACCGAGAACTCGGTGACCTGCACGGGATCGACCCCGGTGAAGAGGATGCCCAGCGCGACGACCAGCGACAGGATCATCACCGCGTGGAAGCGCGACGCCGATGCCGGGCGCCGGAACTTCCCCCACGGCCAGCCGAGGAACTGGGCCAGCGTGTAGCCGCTCGAGAGCGTCACCTCGAGGGAGGCGCCGAAGGTGGCGGCGACGAAGCCGAGGATGGCGATGATCAGCCCGATCTTGCCGAAGGCCTGCGCGATGGGGAGCGCCGTCTGGAACAGCGAATCCACCGCGATGCCCTTCGGCAAGAGCACGATGGCGGCGCAGGCGGCGATCGACAGCGACAGCAACGCCCCGAGCGGGAACCCGACCAGGACGTTCACCCTCGACTGGCCGAGGTCCTTCGGCTTCCACTTCTCCTCGATGGCGCCGGAGGAGAAGAAGAACACCTCGTACGGCGTCATCGCGGCGCCGAACAGCGCGACCGCGTAGTACCAGTACGTCCACGGCGACTCGTCCGTGTGCGGCGACGGTTGGAGCAGCAGCTGCGAGCCGAGCGCCGACCAGTCGGGATGGAGGGCGAAGATCGCGACGGCGAAGATCACCAGGGCGAGTCCGAGGAGGCCGGTGACGTTCTCCAGGATCGAGAACTTCACGCGCCACACGACGATCCAGATGGCGATCGCTGCGACGGGGAACCAGAGGGCCGGCGAGATGCTGGAGGCGAGCTGCAGCGAGAGGGCGATGCCGCCGACCTCCGCCGCGAGGGTGAGGAGGTTGATCAGGAACGACGCCGACAGGTTGGCGACGGCCACGCGCGCTCCCAGCCGTTCACGGATGATCTCGAAGGTGGCCCGGCCGCTGACCGCGGCTACGCGCCCGGACATCTGGGCGAAGACGCAGATGCCGATGGTCCCGAGCACCAGCACCCAGGCCAGTGTGAGGCCGAAGCGCGACCCCACCACGCTGCTGGTCACGAGGTCCCCGATGTCGACGAAGCCGCCGATCGCCGTGAGCACGCCGAGCGCGACGGCGAAGAGGCCCTTCACTTCTCGTCCAGCCGCTTGGAGGTCGCGTCGAGCTGCTGCGCGAGGCGGTCGAGTTCACGGCGCTGGCGGTCGAGGGCGGTGCCGGAGTCGTGCCCGGCGGCCACCGCACGCTGGGCCGACGCGATCTCGTCCTGGGCCGCGCGGATGTCCGAGAGCACCCGGTCGCGGCTCTCGCCGATCGCGCCGAGGGCCGTCATGGTGGCGACGCTCTGCGCCTCCTGGGCCAGCCTGTCGGCGGCGGCGGAGAGGCCGGTGTCGAGGACCGTTCCCAGCAGGCGGTCGTCCTCGTTCAGGCCGAGCACCAGCCCGGCGGAGCGGGAGGTCGCGGCGGCCGTGCCCGCCGACTGGGACAGGCTGCTGCGGGCGGACCCGTCCGCGGAGCATCCGGCGAGCGCGACGACGATGAGCACTGCACCGATCGCGGGCGTCGCAGCACGCGCCGGGAAGGTCCGGTGGATCACGCCCGGAACTGTACGCGCGCTGTGAGTGCCGTGACAGTGGCGCGAGCGCAATCGCTCGGCGGCTACGCGTCCGACGGGGTGCGCGCCGGCTCGTCGCGGCGGAAGCCGGCGGTCGCCTCCTCGTACGTCGTGTGCCGGCGCGCGGGGTGCGACTCGGCGGGCGGGGGGACGTCGGCCTTGCTCAGCGCATGGAGCACGAGCTGCTCGACGAGCACAGCGGCCGTGGTCTCGCGCGAGCGGGCGATCCGGACCAGTGCGGCATACTCGCGCTCACCGAGCCGGATCGTGAGGGGCATCCCGGCCGGGGCCCGGCCCGGCCCGTGTACGGACGCGGGCTCCGCCGCTTCGGGTCCGTGAGATTCCTTCATGTCTGAAGCCTCTCATAAGAGAGCGCTCTCGTCACCGAAATTCTTCGTTTCCCGCACAGTTCCGCGGGTACGCCGTTGCACAGCGGCCCGCGCAGCCCGCATCATCGAAACCGTCGCGTGCCCCGTGGAGCCCCGTCCCCCCGGTCCCGGACTCCGCTGCCGCGACACCTATCCGGCGGGATCCTGGTCTTCGGGTGGCCAGGATCCCGCCGTCTTCTGCAGGCCCTCCTGCAGCCTCTCCCGCACCTCGGAGATCGGCACGACGCCGTCCCCGAGCGCCAGCGCCATCGACGCGGATGCGGCGACGCCGACGATGGCGTGCAGGCGCGGCTCACGCGCCTCCTCGCCCAACCGCCGCTGCGCGACCTCGGCCGCAGCGGCCAGCCGGTCGGCAAGACGACGGCGATCGCCGGGCCCGATACCGGTGCCCGAAAGCGCGGCGATCGCGTCCTGCAGCGCAGGCTCCAGCACCTCGCGGAGCACCGCAGCGACGTCGGTCACGGTGCCGCCGGGCGTTCGGAGCGCTCGGCGAGCGCGGCATCCAGCGTCGACAGCAGTGCCGCGGGCGTGAACGGCTTGGCCAGGAAG
>JAEWJG010000139.1 GCA_023386675.1 Actinomycetes bacterium | reverse complement strand
GGGCGGGAGCTCCGAGGTCGACGTGCAGGAGGGCTGAGCGGGTCAGCCGGTGGCGCGGGGGCGGGTGGTGACGGCGGACAGCGGGCTGGCGACGTCCTCCAGGGACTTGCCCTCGGCGTCGACGCCGAGGACGGCCTCGACCACGCCGCCGACGATCATGACGGCGGCGCCGATGAGGTAGCCGATGAAGAGTTTGCCGGGGTCCTCGCCCTCGCCGATCAGCCAGCCGTAGAAAATCGGGCCGATGGCGCCGAAGCACTGGGCGATGGCGAAGAACACCGCGATCGCCTGGGCGCGGACCTCGAGGGGGAAGATCTCGCTGACGGTCAGGTACGCCGAGCTGGCGCCGGCCGAGGCGAAGAAGAAGATGACGCACCAGGCGAGGGTCTGCGTGAACGCGTTGAGCATGCCCGCGTCGAACATCCAGGCCGAGATCGCCAGCAGGACGCCGGAGAGGAGGTACGTGCCGGAGATCATCTTGCGGCGCCCGACGGTGTCGAAGAGGTGGCCGAGGAACAGCGGGCCGGCCAGGTTGCCGACGGCGAAGGCGATCAGGTAGATCGGGGTCTTCTCGGCGTCGACGTCGTAGAACTTCGACAGGACCAGGGTGTACGTGAAGAAGATCGCGTTGTACAGGAACGACTGCGTGATCATCAGGGTCGCCGAGAGGGCGGAGCGGGACGGGTACCGGCGGAACAGCACCTTGAGCAGCGACAGGTACCCGTGCGACTCGGACGGGCGGACCTCGATCGCGGCGCGCTCGTCGACCGGGGCGAGGGTCTGCCCGGAGCGTTCGACGTCCCGCTCGATCGACGCGATGCTCTCCTCGGCCTCCTGCTCGCGGCCGTGCATGATGAGCCAGCGCGGGCTCTCCGGCAGGTGCCTGCGCAGGTTCCAGATGGCCAGACCGATGATCGGGCCGATGAGGAAGCCCAGGCGCCAGCTGATGTTCAGCGAGATGTGGTTGAGCAGGACGTACGTGCCCAGGGTGCCGATGATGGCGCCGCCCCAGTAGGTGCCGTTGACGCTGATGTCGACGCGGCCCCGGTACCTGGCGGGCATCATCTCGTCGATCGCCGAGTTGATCGCCGCGTACTCACCGCCGATGCCGGCGCCGGCGATGAATCTCGTCAGGTACAGGAAGACCAGGCTCAGCGTGCTGTTGCCCCAGGTCAGCGCCGTCAGGGCGTTGCCGGCGAGGTAGACGCCGAGGGTGACCACGAACAGGTTCTTGCGGCCCAGGGCGTCGGAGAGCCGGCCGAAGAACAGCGCGCCGAAGACCTCGCCGAGCAGGTACACGGTGGCGATCGCGCCGACCTGCGTACTGCTGAGGCCGAGGGTCTCCTGCTTGTTGAGCACCGCACCGACAGCGCTCGCGATGGTGATCTCCAGGCCGTCGAGGACCCAGGCGGTGCCCAGTGCCAGCACCATTCTGGTGTGGAACGGGGCCCAGGTCAGCCGGTCGATCCGGGCGGGGATGAGGCTGCGGATGATGCCGCCGGTCGGCGCCGGGGCGGACTGCGTGTCGGACAAGGTGCACCTCCCTGGATTCCCTTCCCGCCCCGTGCCCTCATCGGTGAGCCTCAAAACGCGGCTCTTGACGCAGCAGCGCGCATCGACCACGCCGAGTGTCGAGAAAGCGCTCTCTTCAGCCTCGTTCGTGTCGCGCGAGCTCCGCAGTGGCTGCTGGTCGCCGTGGGCTGGTACACCACGGGCGCATAAGGAACGGGCACCCCTGCGAACAGGGGTGCCCGTCACCGTTGGTGCGTCAGGCGCTGCCGCCCGGCTGGACCACACCGTTCACCGTGAGGGTGTACGGCGCGTACTGCTGGACCTGCTCCGTCGGCTCGTCGTACGCGATGACCGCGACGACCTTCGGGAACAGCGACAGCAGCGCCAGCTGGATCCAGTTCAGCGAGACCGTGTTCTTCCCGGTGAACTCGAACTGCCAGGCGAGGTTGTGCGCCTCGTCGATGCCGACGAGCTTGACGTGCCAGTTGTTGACCTCGACCGGGTTGATCTCCGTCGGCGAGTCGAACGGGGCCAGGCTGGACCCGTCGCTCAGCGTGGTGCCGCCGAGGGTGATGTCGTCGATGAGCAGGCCGCCCTCGTTGACACCGCCGTCGCTGACGTAGCGGAAGCCCAGCAGGATCGACTTGCCCGCGTACGCGGACAGGTCGTAGCTGTGCGCCTCGAAGCCGGTCGTCGTGCCGTTCAGGCCGGGCCCGAGCGGCGCGTCGACGGTCCTGTCACCGGGGATCGCGGTGTAGGTCGTGCCACCGTCGGTGGAGACCACGACGTAGCCGTAGTCGTACCCGAGCTCGGCGCCGTACTTCGCCTGGAAGGTCAGCGTCGCGTTGGAGGCGGGGACCGTCACCGGGAGGACCGCGGTGGCGTCGGTGTTGTTGGCGTTGCCCGAGAACAGCACGGAGTTGCCCGGCCGGTCGGGGTCGTTGTTCACCAGCGTCCAGGCCAGCGGCACAGCCGGCAGCTGGGCGGCGCCCGTGAACTTCAAGGACCGCAGGTCCTTGCCCTTGATGGCCGTGCCGTTCTTCTGCAGCAGCACGTAGTCGGCACCGTTCGGGGCCGCTCCGGGCACGCTGTAGCTCTGCGTGTTCGCGAGGTTCACCGAGGAGCGGACGCTCTTCGACGTGACCTTCTTCTTGTCCGCGCCGAGCATGACGCTGTACCGCGAGTCGTCGAGGAGCTTGTCCAGCAGCACCGACGACTGGTAGTCGTGCAGCACCGTGTACACGTCCTTGGCGCCCTCGGCCTTCACCGCGGCGTCGAGGCTCACGAGCCCCTGCAGGTCGCCGTCGCGGTGCAGCCGCTCGATGATGTCCTGACCGTAGTGGTCGTAGAGGTAGAGCATCAGCTGGTACGCGTTGCCGTAGTCGGCGAGCACACCGGCGCCGCTGCCGCCCTCGCCCCAGAGGTTGAGCGAGTTCTGGGAGCCACCGCAGTCACGCGGGTTGGGGTTGAAGGGTGTCTGCACCGGGCCGTAACCCTGGAAGCAGTACAGGTGGCTGTCGCCGCCCTTGTCGTAGACCGTCTTCGTGCCGTCCACGTACCCGGTGAGCGTCTGCGCGAAGTCGGCCAGACCCTCGTTCATCCAGGTCGTCTCGTTCGGGTCCACATAGGACAGCAGCAGGTGCTGCCACTCGTGCGCGAAGGTGCCATCGTAGAGGCGCGGGCGGGCCGGCCGGCTGGTGCAGGTGTCGGCGGTCGGGTCGTTCGGCGGGTTCGCCCCGGTGCGGTGCAGCCAGTCGAACGCGTCGATCGTCATGACGTTCCGGTCGAACAGCTCGTTGAACTGCGTCGAGAAGAAGCCGGCGATGTAGGTCGTCGCGGCCGGGAACGTGTAGTAGTTGTCGTCCCGGACGTTGTCGACCAGCGTCACCGTCTTCTCGCCGCCGCCGGTGTACACGCCACCGTTGCCGTTGGCGTCCGGGCCGAGCAGCGCGTTGCTGCCGTCCCGGTCCGGCGGCGTGCTGAAGGCCGCGGTCTCCTTCGGGTACATGTTGGTGTCGAACTCGTGGATGAAGTTCGTCACCTGCGCGTCGGTGACCGTGGTCGTGTTCGGCAC
>JAEWJG010000068.1 GCA_023386675.1 Actinomycetes bacterium | reverse complement strand
GGATCGTGCTGGGCCAGCGGGCGCGCGTGGTCGCGCTGGCCGGCGGCGTCGCCGGGATCGCGGGGGTCGCCCTCATGCTCTTCGGCGGCGACGGACCCGTCGACCCGGTCGGCGTCCTGCTCGCGATCCTCGCGCTCGCCGGCTCGTCCACCGGCTACGCCCTCGCGACCCGCTGGGGCGGTGTCGATCTCGTCGCGTCGACCGCGTGGCAGCTGCTCGCGGGCGGCGTCCTCGTCCTCCCGGCGGCGGTCGTCGTCGAGGGGCCGCCGCCGGCACTGGACGGCCCGGCGCTGGCCGGCTTCGCCTATGTCACCGTCGTCGCGACGGCGCTCGCGTTCGTCGCCTGGTTCGCCGGGCTGCGGCGCCTCCCCGCCGGAACCGTCGGGCTGATCGGCCTCCTCAACCCGGTCACCGGCGTGGTGCTGGGCGCGGTCGTGGCGGGCGAGGTGCTCAGCGCGCGGCAGCTCGCCGGGCTGGCGATCGTGCTCGCCGGCATCGCCGTCGGGCAGCTCCGCCGGCGTCAGTCGCCGAGCGACTCCAGGAACGTCCTCGTCGGGGCGAAGAACGTCACCCCGGTGGCCGCCGTCGAGAAGTCCAGGATGCGGTCGTAGCTGCCGGCCGGATCGCCGACGAACATCCGCTCCAGCATCCGCTCGATCACCCACAGCGCCCGCGAGTAGCCGATGAAGTAGGTGCCGAACTCGCCGTGGCCCGGGCGGCCGAACGGCATGTTGTCGCGCAGGATCTCGTGCTCGACCCCGGCCTCGTCGACGATGGTCGCCAGCGTCTTGTGCGACTTCTGGCCGTGCTCCGCATCCGGCAGCTCGATGTTCTCCACCTTGGTGCGGCCGATCACGCCCTCCTGCGACGGCACCGGGAGGCGGCCCCACTTCGACAGGTCGTGCAAATACTTCTGGACGACGACGTAGCTGCCGCCGGCGTGCGCCGGGTCCTCGTCGCCGACGGTGGTCGCCTGCGTCATGTCGCCGCCGGCCGGGTTGGCGGTGCCGTCGACGAAGCCGAGCAGGTCGCGGGCGTCGAAGTAACGGAATCCGGTCACCTCGTCCACGACCTCCACCGCGTCCCCGAGGGCGTCGAGCAGCTGCCGCTCCAGCTCGAAGGTGAAGTCGCCGCGCTCGGCCCGGATGTGGAACAGCAGATCGCCCGGCGTCGACACCGCGGTGTGGACGGGCCCGGCGATCTCGCGGAACGGGTGCAGTTCGCGCGGCGGCGGCGCATCGGTCAGCCGCGACCAGAGCGCCGCGCCGATCCCGACGTTGCAGGACAGCCGAGCCCCGAGGTCGCGGAACCCGACCGTCTTCACCTGATCGGTGATGCCGCCGAGCACCCCCTTCACCGTCGCCAGCGCCGTGTCGGAGTCGCCGACGGTCACGATGAGGAAGACCGCTGCCCGCGACAGCGGCGCGTCGACGCTCTGCGGGTCGATGGGGACGCGCTGCCAGGGCTGGTCACCGGTGTTCGCCATGCCGCCATGCTGCCGTACGCGGGCGTCGCTCCGCCACTCGCGCCCGACCGTAGGCTGGGGGGATGACGTACCCCGCCACCGACACCGTCGTCACCTATCCCGACGGCGACCTCACCTCGACCGGCACCGTGCTCCACCTGGAGTCGTTGGAGGACGGGCGCACCGCCGTCGTCCTGGACCGGACGGCCTTCCACCCGATCGACCCCGTCTGGCCCGACCAGCCGGCCGACGCCGGGTCGCTCACCGTCGACGGGCGCTCATACGAGATCGTGGACGCGGTGGTCGGCGCGACCGACGGCTCCGCTCTGTACGTCGGCGACGCGCCCGTCCGCACCGGCACAGAGGGTTGGGCGTTCGTCGTCTGCCACCTGGTGGAGGACGCCTCCGGTCTCGACGAGGGAGCCACGGCGACCGTGACGGTGGACGAGGAGCACCGTCGTGCGCTGTCGGCCGGGCACACGGCCTGCCACCTGGCGTCGCTGGCGCTGAACGACGCCCTCGCGCCGCTGTGGACGAAGGACGTGCCCGTGGATGGACGCGGCCGCCCGAACTTCGACCAGCTCGCGATCACGTCCTCCCGCATCCTGCCGGACGGATCGCTCGACGAGTACCGGATCGGCAAGAGCCTGCGGAAGAAGGGCTTCGCCGCCGCCGAGCTCGCCGGACGGCTGGACGAGGTGTCCGCCGCGATCGACGCGACGCTCGCGGGCTGGGTCGCGGCCGGCGCACCTATCGCGGTCGTGCGGGACGGCGACGGCCACGGGCTGGGGGAGCGCCGCCGCTGGCGCGCCGAGCTGCCCGAGGGCGTGGTCGAGATCCCGTGCGGCGGGACGCACCTGCGGTCGCTGACGCAGCTCGCGGGCGTCACGGTGGCGCTCGAACTCGCGGAGGAGGAGGGTGCGCTCGGCCTGACGATGCGGACGACGGCTCAGCCGGTCTGACGCCTCTCGGTCGCGCCGCTCGCCGGGCGCTCTCAGTGCGGCAGGAAGGGCAGCGAGACCGCGACCGTGCCCAGGGCGCCGCCGAGCCCCCAGCCGACGCGCGCCCAGCGCGTGCCGCGCACTTCGCGTTCGAGGGTGCCGAAGCGCTCGAGCAGGTCGCTCGGAGGCGCGACCGGTTGCCAGCCGGCGGGGTCGTCGAAGAGAGATGCGGCGCGCGCGACGGTCTCCGGACCCAGACGCGCGGGGCGGCGGGTGAGCCAGCGCGGCAGTCCGTCCGACCGCAGGACGGCCGCGCGGGTGGGCTTCTGCCGCATCCTGAGCTCCTTCGCGCCGACGATGACGATGACCGGTTCGACCGGCGCCTCGATGCCTGCGCGGAGCAGCAGGCCGCGGACGCGCGACGCCTCGACGTCGGAGGTACGGACGTACGGCTGCTTCACCCCGTCCACGAGCACGGAGCGCGCGTCGACCGTCAGCTGGGCGCCGCGGTGGTGCTGGGTGTTGACGACGAACACGCCGCCGGGCCCGACGACCACATGGTCGACCTCCGCGTCGCCGGAATCCGCGTGCACGGCGTGGAAGACGCGCCAGCCCTCCAGCCCGGCCACCTGCTCGATCACGGCCGCGCCGGGGGCTCTGTCGCGCATCCGCAGTCCACTCACCCGGCAACCCTACGGAGGGTCCGGCGAGCGTCCCAGTCCCCAAGGCTGGGACGGAGCGGGGAGGCTACCCCTGTTCCGGGGACCCGTGCGTGCGCGGCAGGTCGTCGTCGGTGGGCAGCCGCTCCTGCAGCGATTCGTTGTGCTCGCGGACGGCGTCCAGCCGATCCTCGTCGGTGCTGCCCAGCTCGCTGACGGCGTCGGTCAGCTCGTCGGCGTCGCGGGGCCCTGCGGTGTCGTCCGATCGGTCGCTCATGCGCCGCACTGTACGCCTCGACCGGGAGGTAGCATGCGGAGCATGAGCCGCATCGAAACCGGAATCGTCTCCTACACGCTCTCCGGCGACTACCTCGCCCGCGTCGGCGCCGACTTCGACACCGAGGCCGTCGACGACGCCATCCTCGCCGACCTCAACCGGATGCTGCCCGCCGGCGTCGTGGTCGAGCGCAGCGGCAAGGTGTGCGCCGAGGAGGAGCCCGCCGACGAGGCGCGGTCGCTGGACTGGGACGCCCTCCTGCAGCGCATCGACGTCGACCAGATCCTCGCAGAGCACGGCCGCTGAGCGGGGTCAGCGCCCCCGCTTGACGACGTCGTAGGCCGCGAGGGCCGCCTGGCGCGTCTCCTTGAGGTCGACGATCGGCTCGGGGTAGTCGTCGGTGTCCCATTCGGGCACCCAACGGCGCACGTAGTCGCCGTGCGGGTCGAATTTCTCGCGTTGCAGTTCGGGGTTGAACACGCGGAAGTACGGCGCTGCGTCCGCGCCGCTGCCCGCGATCCACTGCCAGTTGAACGGGTTGTTCGCCGGGTCGGCGTCGACGAGCGTGTCCCAGAACCACTGTTCGCCGTGCCGCCAGTCGATCAGCAGGTTCTTGATGAGGAACGACGCCGTCACCATGCGCACACGGTTGTGCATGACGCCGGTTGTCCACAGTTCCCGCATTCCCGCGTCCACGAGGGGGATTCCGGTGCGACCCTTCTGCCAGGCCCGCAGTGCGGCTGGATGCAGCCGGGGCCACGGGAAGGAGTCGTATTCGCGATGGATGTTCACGGTCGCCAGGTCCGGGTGCTCGAAGAGCGTGTGGTAGGCGAACTCGCGCCAGCCCAGTTCGGACGAGAAGGTGGCGGCGCCCTGAGCGGTGGCGCGGTCGCGGCGCTCCTCGGTCGCATGCCAGACCTGGTGCGGGCTGAGCTCGCCCCAGCGGAGGCGCGGAGACAGCCGCGACGTCGCGTTCACGCCGGGCACGTCGCGCTCCTCGCGGTACGCGCCCAGATCGTCGGCCAGGAAGCGCTTCAGCTGTTCATGCGCGGCCTTCTCGCCCGGCTCCCACGCCTCGCGGAGGCCGCCCGCCCAGTCGGGATGCGTCGGCAGGAGGCCGAGGGCGTCGAGGGTCGTGGCCCGGACGGTCCCGGGG
>JAEWJG010000062.1 GCA_023386675.1 Actinomycetes bacterium | reverse complement strand
GGGGTGGGTACTCGATGGCGGTGCGGTACCACTGCCAGGTGGATCCGCCGGTCTGCTGGATGTAGGCGTAGGTCGGCTGAGTCGGCGGAACGTTGTGCAGTCCCACCACCACCGCGACGTTCCCGTTCACGGTGCGCGCGCCGGTCCCGGTCGTCGTGCCGGCGCCGGCGTACGCGCCGACGGTGAGGTTCACGGCACCGTTCGCGGTGATGATGAACGTGATGAGGTAGTCACCGGCGGCCGTCGCCCCGTAGTCGCCCGGGCTGAAGTGCACCGACACACCCGGACCGCCCGAGGGCGTCGGCCGGTAGGTGAACGACGCGTAGGGAGTGCCCGTCGTGTCCGTCTGCATGATGTCGGACGCGATGAGCGTGAGGTTGGTCCGCCCCTTCCCCACGGTGTGCGTGGGGCTGATGGAGTCGATGGGACGGGACCACGGAAAGGCGATGATCTCGTGCACCGCAGAGATGCGCTGCGCGAGGTCCTTGAGGGACAGGGTTCTCTCGAACGTTGCGGGATCGATGAGGTCAGCGACTTCTGCGTCCTCCCCCGCACGCTCTCCCAGGTCAGGAGTCTCGCTGGACATGCGCGGACTCTACTCCGCGGGCCCTACCCTGCGACAGACCGTTCCGCAGCCGTCACCGGCGACCCGCTGAGGGCGACCGCCACCCGCTCGCCCGGCTCCGGCCGCTCGCGCGCGCCGTGCTGCACCGAGAGCTCGCTGCCGTCCTCCAGGCGCACCCGGGTGCGTCGCAGCGCGCCGAGGAAGCTCGTGGTGAGCACGACGGCGGGGATGCCGTCCGTGGCGAGCAGGACATCCTCCGGCCGCAAGTACGCGGTGACCGGGCCGTCCGTCACCGGGGACGCGAGCGGCACCTCCTGCCCGAGGACGCGGAGGCGACCGTCGGCGACCGTCCCGTCGACCCGGTTCGTGAGGCCGACGAACTCCGCGACGAATGCGCTGGCGGGGCGGTGGTACAGCTCCTCCGGGCTGCCGATCTGCTCGATCCGGCCGGCGCGCATGACGGCGACACGGTCGGCGACGGCGAGCGCCTCCTCCTGGTCGTGCGTCACGAAGAACGTCGTGATGCCGAGCTCGGTCTGGATGCGGCGGATCTCGTCCCGTAGCTGCACCCGGACCTTCGCATCGAGCGCCGACAGCGGCTCGTCGAGCAGCAGGACGCGCGGCTCGGTGACCAGCGCGCGGGCGAGCGCGACGCGCTGCTGCTGTCCGCCGGACAGCTGGTGCGCGTAGCGGTCGGCGTGGTGGTCGAGGCCGACGAGCTCGAGCGCGGCGGCCGCGCGGCGGCGGCGCTCGGTCGGTGCGACCTTGCGCATCCGCAGGCCGAACTCGACGTTCTGGCCCGAGGTCAGGTGCGGGAACAGCGAGTACGACTGGAACACCATCCCGAGGTCGCGGCGGTTCGTCGGCTCGTCGGTGACGTCGCGGCCGTCGATGAGGATGCTGCCGCTGTCCACCCGCTGCAGCCCGGCGAGCGAGCGGAGAGCGGTGGTCTTGCCGCAGCCGCTGGGGCCGAGCAGCGCGATGAGCTCCCCCGGAGCGGCCGCGAGGTCGAAGCCGGCCAGGCCGGCGCCGCCGCCGAAGTCGCGGACGAGGTCGCGCAGCTCGACGGTCGAGCCGGTGCGCGCGGAGAGGACGGGGGTGCCGGAGAGGACGGGGGTGCCTGAGGCGGTCATGTCAGCCTTTCGCTGGGCGACGTCGGCGCACGCTCACGAGGCGGTCGACGACGACGAGAAGGACGAACGCGAACACCAGCGCGAGGAGCGCGAAGATGACCGCGACGAAGGGGTCGGACTGCGACACCAGCAGCAGCGAGGTCTGCAGGTTGACGCGGGAGAGCAGCGAGGCGATGGTGAACTCGCCCAGCACGACGGCGACCGACAGCGCGGAGGCGGCGAGGATGCCGCGGCGCAGATTCGGCACCAGCACCCTCCAGAACACGCCCCCCCAGCCGGCGCCGAGCGAGCGGGCGGCCTCGCTGAGGGTGATCATGTCGACCGCGGCGACGTTGCTCTGAATGGCCCGGTACGCGTACGGCAGCACGGTGATTCCGTAGGCGAAGGCGAGCGTCCAGGCGCCGGAGCCGAAGATCCCGGTCACGACCGCGTAGGTCGGCGCGAGGCCGACGACCATGACGATCGCCGGGATCATGATCGGGAGCAGGCAGACGGCCTCCAGCAGGCGGCGCAGCTTCGGGAACCGCAGCTCGACCAGCACGATCGTGGGCAGCAGCACCAGCAGCACGATGGCCACCGTCACCGCGGCGAGCACGAGCGAGTTGCCGAGTCCCTGGTAGACACGGTCGTAGCGCGTCGTCTCCCCCGAGAACACAGCGACCCAGCGGTCGAGGTTGTAGACGCCCGGCTTCGCGGTGCGGAGGGTGAACTCCACCATCGAGAAGAGAGGGATGAGGAAGAACAGGCCGAGCAGCGTCCAGATGATCGCACGGACGGCAGCGCCCGGGCCGAGACGGAGTTGCGGGGCGCGGCGGCGGACCGGTCGCGCGGGGCAAGCGGCGCGCGCCTCAATGGCCCGGCTCATCGCTGCCACCTCGCGGTGCGGCGCACGAGCGCCGAGTAGGCGAGCATGACCACGACCATGACCACGAGCATGCCGAGCGCCATGGCGCCCGCGAGGTTCGCGCGGCCGAGCACGGTCTCGCTGATGAGCGCCTGACGGATCTGGAGCGAGACGATGTTGTTCGCCTGCCCGACGAGCGCCGCGGCGGTCGCATACGACGAGAACGCGTTCGCGAAGAGCAGCAGCAGGCTGCCGAGGAAGGACGGCAGCAGGATGGGGC
>JAEWJG010000025.1 GCA_023386675.1 Actinomycetes bacterium | reverse complement strand
CCCCCACCCCGACCGCGGACCCGGCCCGCCCTGTCCCCGCGAACCAGGCTGCGGCGACCCGCATCCGCACCTGCTCGGTCGCCGGGCTCGCCGCGGACGGCCGCCTCGGGACGCTCGAGGCACAGGTCGTCAACGCCAAGACCGGTCAGACCCTGTTCGACCGGAACGGCGGCAAGGCGGCGCCCACGGCGTCCGTCCTGAAGACCCTCACCTCGGCCGCCGCGCTCGCCACCCTCGGGCCCGACTACCGCGTCTCCACGACCGTCGTCGCCGGCAGCACGCCCGGCCAGGTCGTCATCGTCGGCGGCGGCGACGTCACCCTGTCGCGGCTCCCCGACGGCCAGGCGTCGTTCTACACGGGAGCCCCGAAGATCCAGGACCTCGCTGACCAGGTCAAGCAGGCCATGGGTGGTCAGCCGATCACCTCGATCGTCGTGGACGCGTCCCTCTTCGGCGCGCCGTTCTGGCAGCCCAGCTGGGACGAGCGCGAGGAGCGGGTGGTCGAAGGCTCCACCCCCTACATGACCTCGCTCATGGTCGACGGCGACCGCGACGACCCGACCGCGGTGGAGTCGCCGCGCAGCACCGATCCGGTCTCGCGCGCCGTGCAGTACTTCCAGCAGTACCTCGGCACCAACGTCGGCGTCAGCCAGGGCGTCGCACCGGCGGGCGCCCGCCAGCTCGGCGCCGTGCAGTCGCAGCCGGTCACCACGCTGATCGACCAGGCCATGCGCGTCTCCGACAACACGATCATGGAGGAGCTCGCCCGCCTCGTCGCCATCAAGAACGGCGCGGGCAATACCTTCGACGCTCTCAACGCGGGCGTTCTCGCGGGCCTCAAGGGGTACGGGATCGACACCTCCGGCATCCACATCGCCGACGGTTCCGGCCTCAGCGGCGACAACGCGGTGCCGCCGTCGTACCTCACGCAGCTCTTCATCAAGGTGCTGAACCGGCAGAACGGCCTCGGTGTGGTCTACGACGGCCTTCCCGTCGCCGGCCAATCCGGCACGCTCGGCCCTGGCTACAACCGGTTCACCGGGTCCAGCTCGGTCGCGCGCGGTGCGGTGTTCGCGAAGACCGGGTGGATCGACCACGGCTACACCCTGTCCGGCGTCGTGAAGGCCGCCGATGGAACACCGCTGACGTTCGCCGTGTTCGCCCTGGGGAACGTCGGTGACAACGCCAAGCAGGCGATCGACAGCCTCGTCGCGGGCTTTTACTCGTGCGGGGACAATCTTTCCAACGGCTGAGCCGTCAGCGGCCGGCGACCGACCTCGGGAGGACGGATGGGCAAGGCGCTCTTCATCGTGGATGTGCAGAACGACTTCACAGAGGGCGGCGCTCTCGGGGTCGACGGAGGAGCGGCGGTCGCTCAGGGCGTGACCGACCATCTCCGCGCGCACGCCGACGAGTACGAGATCATCGTCGCCAGCCGGGACTGGCACGACGGCGACAACGACAACGGCGGTCACTTCGCCGGGGACGACGAGCCGGACTTCGAGAGCAGCTGGCCGGTGCACTGCGTCGCCGGGACGCCCGGCGCGGCCTATCACCCGTCCTTCGACACCGAGCGGGTGACCCATCACGTGCACAAGGGCCAGGGCGTGCCGGCGTACTCGCTGTTCGAGGGTCGGACCGCGTCGGGCGCGACCGTGCACGAACTGCTGGAGGAGCACGGCATCCACGCGGTCGACGTCGCCGGTATCGCGACCGACTACTGCGTGCGAGCGTCGGCCCTCGACGCGCTGGGGCACGGGCGGACGGTGCGCATCCTGACGTCGCTGATCGCCGGCGTCGCCCCGGCGAGCTCGGAGGCGGCGCTCGCGGAGCTGGCGCACGCCGGGGCCGAACTCGTCGACTGACGCCCGCCGACCCTCGACGGGTGCCGTCGATCGCGCTATCCTGATTGCTAGCTCATCTAGTAATCAGGAGGCTAAGTGTCGATCGAGACGGCGGAGACCGCACCGAAGCGCCCCATGCGTGAGCCCGCCCGCTGGCTGCGGATCGTCGTCCCCGCCGTCCTGATCCTCGTCTGGCTGACGCTCGCCGGGATCGGCGGCCCGACCTTCGGCAAGCTCTCCGGGGTCTCGAGCAACGACCAGGCGGCGTTCCTGCCGGCCAGCGCCGAGTCCACCGAAGTGCAGGAGTGGCAGAAGCGCTTCACGGACTCGGGCGCCATCCCGGCGATCGTCGTCGTGGAGGCCGAAAACACGATCCCGAAGAGCGAGCTCGGTACGACGTACGCCGACCTGGGAGCGAAACTCGGCGCCGTGAAGGGCGTGCAGGCGCCGGCGGAGGGCGAGACGACCAGCGTCGCCGGACCGATCCCGTCGGAGGACGGACGCGCGGTCGAGTACATCGTCCCGGTGTCCGACTCGAACGGGGTGAAGAGCGTCGTCGCCGACCTCCGGGCCGCCGTGGCGGATGCCGTCCCGGACGGCGCGCGGGCCTGGGTCACCGGACCGGCCGGTCTCACCGCCGACCTGGTGAACGCGTTCGGCGGCATCGACGGCATCCTGCTGCTGGTCGCGGTCGCGGCGGTGTTCCTGATCCTGCTGCTGGTCTACCGGGCACTGCTGCTGCCGTTCCTCGTGCTCTTCACGTCGGTCTTCGCGCTGTGCGCCGCGATCGTCTTCGTGTACCTGTTCGCGCTGTGGGGCTGGATCAAGCTGTCCGGCCAGAGCCAGGGCATCCTGTCCATCCTGGTCATCGGCGCGGCGACCGACTACTCGCTGCTGCTCGTCGCCCGCTACCGCGAGGCCCTCGAGCAGGAGCCGTCGCGCTGGGTCGCCATCCTGCGCGCGTGGCGGTCGTCCTTCGAGCCGATCCTCGCCAGCGGCGCGACCGTCATCCTCGCGCTGCTCTGCCTGTTGTTCTCCGACCTCAACTCGAACAAGAGCCTCGGCCCCATCGCCGCGATCGGCATCGTGTTCTCGCTGTTGTCGGCGCTGACGCTGCTGCCTGCGTTGCTCGCGGTGTTCGGCCGCGCGTCCTTCTGGCCGTTCCGCCCGGTCGTCGGCGGGCGCCCGCACAAGCACGTGGAGGGCGTCACGCTCACCGGACTCGAGGGCGTCCGCGGCCTCTGGCGCCGTGTCGGCGGATTGATCGCCCGGCGTCCGCGCGTCACCTGGATCGTCTCGTTGGTCCTGCTGGCCGCGTGCGCCCTGGGTCTGACGCAGCTCAAGGCGAACGGTGTGCAGCAGACCGACGTCATCCTGTCGCAGTCGGACGCCGTCGACGGCCAGGCCGTGGTGGCGAAGCATTTCGACGCGGGCTCGGGCTCGCCCGTGCTGATCGTGGCCCCGGAGGCCGACCGGGATGCGGTGCTCGCCAAGGCCGAGAAGACCGACGGCATCGCGTCGGCCGCGTTCTACACCGGTGGCGGCCGGCCGGGGACGGAGGCGGCACCGGTCGTCAAGGACGGCCACGTCCTCATCCAGGCGACCCTGGCGTCCGAACCCGACTCGGCGAAGGCCGAGGCCGTGGTGAAGGAACTGCGCGGCAGCCTGTCCGGCGACGTGCTCGTCGGGGGTGTCACGGCGATCGCGCTTGACACCAACGAGACCGCGCAGAGCGACCTGGCGAAGATCATCCCGATCGTGCTCGCCGTCATCCTGATCGTCCTCATGCTGCTGCTCCGGTCGATCCTCGCGCCGGTGCTGCTCATCGGCAGCGTCGTGCTCTCATACGCGGCCGCGCTGGGCGTCTCGGCGCTCGTGTTCAACGACGTCTTCCGCTTCCCCGGGGCGGATGCGGCCGTGCCGCTGTTCGGTTTCGTGTTCCTCGTGGCCCTCGGCGTGGACTACAACATCTTCCTGATGACGCGCGTGCGGGAGGAGTCCCTCCACCTCGGAACGCGACCCGGCATCCTGCGGGGTCTGGGCCTCACCGGCAGCGTGATCACCTCGGCCGGGGTCGTGCTCGCAGCGACCTTCGCCGCGCTCGCGGTCATCCCGATCCTGTTCCTCGTGCAAATCGCGTTCATCGTCGCGTTCGGGGTGCTCCTGGATACGGTCGTCGTGCGTTCGCTGCTGGTTCCGGCGGCGTCATACGACATCGGGCGTGCCATCTGGTGGCCGTCGAAGCTGTGGCGCGATCGGACGAACGTCGAGCGCGCGAAGGTCGACACCGCGCGCGGCTTGCCCGCCGAGCAGGCGTCGGCGAGAGTGGGAGGATGACGCGCCTCCACGTCGACCGGCATCCCGGCGCCGATCCCGCTCTGCTGGTGCACGGCTTCGCCTCCACCGGAGCGCTCACCTGGGAGGCGACGGGATGGGTGCAGGCGCTCGCCGAGGCCGGTCGCGGCGCGATCGTGCCCGACCTGCGCGGTCATGGCGGCAGCGACGCCCCGCACGATCCCGACGCGTACTCGCCCGACCTGCTGGCGCAGGACCTCGTCGCCGTGCTGGACGAGCAGGGCATCGACCGGGTGGACGCGATCGGCTACTCCATGGGCAGCTGGGTCGCGCTCGCGCTGGTGGGGATGGCGCCGCACCGCGTCCGTCGTCTCGTGGTCGGAGGCGTCGGAACGGTCGAGCAGTTCGGCCGTTGGGGTGTCTCGGCCGTGCAGTCCGCGCTGCGGGACGACGCGCCGATGCTCGACGCGGCCAGCCCGCTCGCGCCGCTTCTCGCCTCCCTGCGCACGGCACCCGGTGTCGACCGGGAGGCGCTCGCCGCGTGCGCCGCAGGCATGGCCGCGCATCCGCTGCCGCTGGCGAGCGCGGTGCCGACGATGCTGGTCGTCGGTGACGCGGACCCCGTCGCCGAAGGCGCACCGGAGGCCGCCCGGCTGCTCGGGGCGGAGCTGGTCGCGCTGCCCAAGCGCAACCACGTGACCACGCTGAGCGCGCGCGGGTTCAAGCAGGCCGCCCTGCCGTTCCTGGGAGCTTCGGCCCCGTACTCCTGACCGCGCACCCTGCGTCGTACGATGTGCGAGGACCGAAGGAGGGCCGCATGGTCGACAGGCTCGACGCCGAGCTCATCGCGCTGCTGACGGCTGAGCCGCGGCTGGGCGTGTTCGAGGCGTCGCGTCGGCTGGGGGTGGCCCGGGGGACCGTGCAGGCGCGGCTCGACCGGTTGCAGCGGTCCGGCGTGGTGCGGGATTTCGCGCCGACGGTCGACACCGCGCGGCTGGGGTACCCGGTGACCGCGTTCGTGACGGCCGAGCTGCAGGGCGACGGCGGCCCCGAGCCGAGCCTCGTCGAGCATCTGCGCGGCATCCCCGAGGTGCTGGAGGTCCACACGATCACCGGGCCCGGCGACCTGATGATCCGCGCGGTCGCACGGTCGAACGTGGACCTGCAGCGCGTGATCGAGCGGATCGCGAGCGATCCGGCGATCGTGCACACCTCGACCGTCATCGCCCTGACGACCGCCATCGACCACCGCTCGGCCCCGCTCGTCCAGGCGACCGTGGCGAGCGACGACACGACGAACGACACGAAACAGGAGGATGCGACGGATGGATGAGAAGGCTCTGCTGGAGCGCGTGCCCGACGGACTGTACATCGGAGGGGAGTGGACGTCCGGGTCGGCCGGCACGTTCCCGGTCTTCGACCCCGCCACCGGCGACCGCATCAAGGAGATCGCCGACGCGTCGCCCGAGGACGGCGTCCGGGCGCTCGACGCGGCGGTCGCGGCCGCGGACGACTGGGCCGCGACGCCGGCGCGCGAGCGCGGGGAGATCCTCCGCCGCGCGTTCGACCTTCTGCAGGAGCGGCGGGACGAGTTCGCGCTGCTCATGACGCTGGAGATGGGCAAGCCCCTCGCCGAGGCCTCCGGTGAGGTCACCTACGGCGGCGAGTTCCTGCGCTGGTTCTCGGAGGAGGCTGTCCGCATCCAGGGCCGCTACGGCGCGAATCCGGAGGGCACCGGACGGATGATCGTGAGCCAGCACCCCGTCGGCCCGTGCTTCCTCATCACGCCGTGGAACTTCCCGCTCGCGATGGCGACCCGCAAGATCGCGCCCGCGCTGGCCGCGGGCTGCACCGTCGTGATCAAGCCGGCGGAGCTGACGCCGCTGACGACCCTGTACTTCGCGAAGCTGCTGGAGGACGCGGGGCTGCCGGGCGGCGTGCTCAACGTCGTGACGACCACGACGTCCGGCAAGGTCTCGGCGCCGATCATCGCCGACCCGCGGCTGCGCAAGCTCTCCTTCACCGGGTCCACCGAGGTGGGGCGCAAGCTGCTGCAGCAGGCGTCCGAGAACGTGCTGCGCACCTCCATGGAGCTAGGCGGCAACGCACCGTTCGTCGTGTTCGACGACGCCGACCTCGACCGGGCGGTCGACGGCGCGATGCTCGCCAAGTTCCGCAACATCGGGGAGGCCTGCACCGCGGCCAACCGGTTCATCGTGCACCGGGACGTCGCGGACGAGTTCGCGCGGCGCGTCACCGAGCGGGTGAACGGGCTGAAGGTCGGGCGCGGCACGGAGGACGGCGTGTCGATCGGTCCGCTGATCAACGAGGGCGCGGTCGAGAAGGCCGCGTCGCTGCTGGAAGACGCGGTCACCCGCGGCGCGTCCGTGCTGACCGGCGGTGGCCGCGTCGAGGCCACGGGCACGTTCTTCGAGCCGACCGTGGTGACCGATGTGCGGCCGGGCAGCGAGATCCTGCGGCAGGAGATCTTCGGGCCGGTGCTCTCGATCATCCGGTTCTCCGACGAGGACGAGGCGGTACGGCTCGCGAACGACACCGAATACGGGCTGGTCTCGTACGTCTTCACGAAGGATCTCGCCCGCGGGCAGCGGATGATCGAGCGTCTGGAGACGGGGATGATGGGGCTCAACGTGGGCGTCGTGTCCAATGCGGCGGCGCCGTTCGGCGGCGTGAAGCAGTCGGGGCTCGGCCGCGAGGGCGGCTTCGAGGGCATCCACGAGTACCTGAACACGAAGTACACGCTCACGCCGAACCCGTTCGGAGTCTGACATGGCGCGCACCGAGGCCGTCATCGTCGACGCGATCCGCACCCCGTCGGGGCGCGGGAAGCCGGACGGCGAGCTGTCCGACATCCACCCCGCGGACCTGCTGGCCGGCGTGCTGATCGAGCTGGTGGCGCGGACGGGCATCGACCCCGCGGTCGTCGACGACGTGATCGGGGGATGCGTCACCCAGTCGGGCGAGCAGGCCGGCAACATCACGCGCACGGCGGTGCTGAGCGCGGGGTTCCCGGAGAGCGTGCCGGCGGTGACGATCGACCGGCAGTGCGGGTCGAGCCAGCAGGCCGCGGCGTTCGCGGCGCAGGGCGTGCTCTCCGGCGCGTACGACGTCGTGATCGCGTGCGGGGTCGAGTCGATGAGCCGCGCGCCGATGGGCTCGAACGTGCAGGGCGCCTCCCTCGGCGGCGAGCTGCTGAAGTCCCGTTACCCGGAGGGGCTCGTCAACCAGGGCGTCGCGGCGGAGCTGATCGCCGACCGCTGGGGGTTCAGCCGGGCTCAGCTCGACGACTACGCCGCCGAATCGCACGGCCGTGCGGCGTGGGCCGCGGCGAACGGCGCGTTCGACGGCGAGCTCGTCGGCGTGCCGACGCCCGACTCGGGCAGCGTCGTGGCCGACGAGACCATCCGGCCGGGGACTACGCCTGAGAAGCTGGCGCAGCTGCAGCCGGTGTTCCGCACCGACCGGCTGGCCCAGCGGTTCCCCGACCTGGAGTGGAAGATCACACCGGGCAACTCGTCGCCGCTCACCGACGGCGCGTCCGCGGCGCTGATCATGAGCGCGGATGCGGCGAAGCGGCTGGGCCTGCGGCCGCGCGCCCGCTTCCACTCGTTCGCCGTGGCCGGCAGCGACCCGCTGCTGATGCTCACCGGAATCCTCCCGGCCACCCGCAGGCTGCTCGACCGCAGCGGTGTGGGGCTCGACGAGATCGACGCCTACGAGGTCAATGAGGCCTTCGCGCCCGTGCCGCTGCTGTGGCGGCAGGAGTTCCGGGCGGACCCGTCGAAGCTGAACCCGCGCGGCGGCGCGATCGCGCTCGGCCACGCGCTCGGCTCGTCCGGTACGCGCCTGCTCGCCAGCCTCCTGAACGAGGTGGAGGCGCGCGGCGGCCGCTACGGGCTGCAGACCATGTGCGAGGGCGGAGGGACCGCCAACGCCACCCTCATCGAAGTGCTGCGCTGACCGGCGCGAGCACCATATCCACCACCGAACCGAAGGAGAACCATGCAGCTGGACGGATGCTCCGCCCTCGTCACCGGCGGGGCCAGCGGCCTCGGCAACGCCACCGCGCACGCGCTCGCCGAGGCGGGCGCCCACGTCGTCATCCTCGACCTCCCGCGCTCGGAGGGCGAGAAGGCGGCGGTCGCGCTCGGACCGAACGCCCGGTTCGTGCCGGCGGACGTCACCGACGAGGAGCAGGTGCAGGCGGCGGTGGACACCGCGTCCGGCATGGCGCCGCTGCGGGTCGTGGTGAACTGCGCCGGCATCGCGACCGCGGAGAAGGTCATCGGCCGGGAGGGACTCATCCCGCTGGAGCACTTCGAGCGGGTGATCCGGGTCAACCTGATCGGGACCTTCAACGTGGTGCGGCTCGCGGCGGCGGCCATCGCGCAGACGGAGCCGGTCGGCGAGGAGCGCGGCGTCATCGTCAACACCGCATCCGTCGCGGCGTTCGACGGGCAGATCGGGCAGCCGGCCTACTCCGCGTCGAAGGGCGGCGTCGCGGCGATGACGCTACCGCTGGCGCGGGAGTTCGCGCGCAGCCTCATCCGGGTGATGACGATCGCGCCCGGCATCTTCGAGACGCCGATGATGGCCGGGCTCCCCCAGGCGGCGCAGGACTCGCTGGCCGCGCAGGTGCCGCATCCGTCGCGCCTCGGCCGCCCCGCCGAGTACGCGCAGCTCGTGCGGGCGATCGTCGAGAACCCCATGCTCAACGGCGAGACCATCCGCCTCGACGGCGCCATCCGCATGCAGCCCAAGTAGCCGGCCCTCGAGCACAGGGAAAACGTCGTCGAGCCCGCGTCTCGGCGACGTTTTGCCTGTGCTCGGCGGCTACGCGCCGGAGTGGGCCTCGAGGAACGCGTAGACGTCCGAGTCGTCCACGCCGGGGAACGAGCCCTGGGGCAGCGGGGACAGGATGTGCGCGTGCAGGCGCGCGCTCGGCCACGCCTTGCCCGCCCAGCGCCCGGAGAGGTCCGCCGGCGGTCGCTTGCAGCACGACTCGTCCGGGCAGTGCGACTCCGCACGCACCGTCGTCTCGCGCCCGCGGAACCACTTCGCCTCGTCGAACGGCACCCCGACGCTGATCGAGTACCCGCCCTCGGCGGTCGTCCCGGTCTGGGTCGCGCACCAGTACGTCCCGGCCGGGGTGTCCGTGTACTGGTACAGCTCGGTCGTGCGGTTCGTGTGCGTGAAGGCGCTGCGGGCTCCCCACTTGCGGCAGACGACCTGGCCCTCGATGGATCCGGTCACATCCGTCGGCAGCGGCAGCCCGTCGTTCTCGTACCCCTTGTAGAGCGCGCCATCGTCGCCGACGCGGAGGAAGTGCAGCGTCATGTCGAGGTGGCTGGTCGCGAGGTTGGTCAGCCGCAGCGCCGCCGCCTCGTGCGTCACGCCGAAGGCGTCGCGGAAGTCCTCGACCGCGATGTCCTTCTCCTTCTTCGCCTGGCGGAGGAACGCGACGGCGGCCTCCCGCGGCATCAGGCAGCACGCGGCGAAGTAGTTGATCTCGAGCCGCTGCCGCAGGAAGTCGGCGTACGACGCGGGCCGGGTGTGCCCGAGCAGCCGGTGCGCCATCGCCTGGAGCGCCATCGAGCGGAGGCCGTGGCCGCCCGGGATGGACGCCGGCGGCAGGTAGATGCGCCCGTTCTCCAGGTCGGTGATCGACCTGGCGGAGCGGGGCAGGTCGTTTACGTAGATCAGCTCGAAGCCGAGCCGTTCGGCCATGACGCTGACCTCGCGGTGCGTGAGCGCACCGCGGACGTGGCCGGACGCGCGCACCTGCTGCTCGGCGAGTTCCTCGATCTCGGGGATGTAGTTGTCCTGCGCGCGCATCCGCTCGCGCAGCTCGGTGTTGGCGCGCCGGGCCTCCTCGGGCGTCGCGATGGCCTCGCTGGCGCGTCGGCTCAGCTCGCGGTGCAGGCCGACCAGCGCACGAAGGGTCTCGGTCGGCGTGCCCTTGGTCGGCTTGACGGCGGGCAGCCCGAGCGAGGCGTACAGGGAGCCGCGCTGCGACCGGCCGAGCTCGATCTCCAGGGCGGCGCGCTCGTCCGGCGGCTCCGCGGAGAGCAGATCGCCCGGCTGGACGCCGAGCGCGGAGGCGAGCGAGGCCAGCAGCGAGATGCGCGGCTCGCGCTTGCCGTTCTCGATCAGTGACAGCTGGCTCGCCGCGACGCCGGCCGCGGCGCCGAGGTCGTCGAGGGTCATGCCGCGGCGGGTCCGGAAGTGCCGGATGCGGTGGCCGAGGGTGGCGACGTCGATGTCGGCCGCATCCACAGGGGTGCTCATGCCTTCACGATAGCGAAAGATTCGCGATTCTTACAGCGGAATTCTTCGCTTCGATCCCCTGAAGATCGCGGATGCTGGATGCATCACCGCTTCTTCCAACGGAAATGGACTCTCATGAGCATCGCCGAGCTGGACCTGACCGACGCCGCGCCGACCGGCGGCCTGGACGCCGTGCGCGCCTGGGTCGACGACATCGCCGCCCTGACGCAGCCGGACGAAGTCGTCTGGTGCGACGGCTCGCTCGCCGAGGCCGACGGCCTCACGAAGCAGCTCGTCGCCGAGGGCAAGCTGATCCGCCTCAACCCGGAGTGGCGTCCCAACAGCTTCCTCGCCCGCACCGATCCGGGCGACGTCGCCCGCGTCGAGGACCGCACCTTCATCTGCTCGGTCGACGAGGCCGACGCCGGCCCGACCAACAACTGGCGCGAGCCCGAGGGGATGCGCGCCGAGCTCCGCGAGGTCTTCGCGGGCAGCATGCGGGGTCGCACCATGTACGTCGTCCCGTTCTCGATGGGACCGGTCGGCGGCCCGATCTCGCAGGTCGGCATCCAGCTCACCGACTCCGCCTACGTCGCGGTCAGCCTCGGGATGATGACCCGCGTCACGACCACCGTGCTCGACCTGATCGCGGCCGGCCAGCCGTGGGTGCCGACCGTGCACAGCGTCGGCGCTCCGCTCGTCGACGACGCCGGGGTCCGGCACGAGGACGTCGCGTGGCCGTGCAACACCACGAAGTACATCGTCCAATTCCCGGAGACGCGCGAGGTGTGGTCGTACGGTTCGGGCTACGGCGGCAACGCCATCCTCGCCAAGAAGTGCTTCGCGCTGCGGATCGCCTCGGCGATGGCGCGCGACGAGGGCTGGCTGGCCGAGCACATGCTCATCATCAAGGTGACATCGCCGGAGGGACGCGCCTTCCACTTCGCGGCGGCGTTCCCGTCCGCGTGCGGCAAAACCAACCTCGCGATGCTGGAGCCGAGCATCCCGGGCTGGAAGGTCGAGACCATCGGCGACGACATCGCCTGGCTGCGCCCCGGCCCCGACGGCCGGCTGCGTGCGATCAACCCGGAGGCGGGCTTCTTCGGCGTCGCGCCGGGCACCGGCGAGAGCACGAACCGCACCGCGGTGCAGACGCTGTGGGGCAACACGATCTTCACCAACGTGGCACTGCGCGACGACGGCGACGTCTGGTGGGAGGGCCTGACCGACGAGCCGCCCGCGCACCTGATCGACTGGGAGGGGAAGGACTGGACGCCCGACAGCGGTCGCCCGGCCGCGCATCCGAACTCCCGCTTCACCGTGGCCGCCGCGCAGTGCCCGTCCATCGCCGACGACTGGGACGCGTTCGACGGGGTGCCGATCGACGCGATCCTGTTCGGTGGACGACGCGCCACGAACGTCCCCCTGGTCGCCCAGGCGCGGGACTGGCGTCACGGCGTCTTCATCGGCGCGACGGTGTCGTCCGAGAAGACGGCGGCCGCAGAGGGCGTGGTGGGCGAGCTGCGCCGCGACCCGTTCGCGATGCTGCCGTTCTGCGGGTACAACATGGCCGACCACTGGGCGCACTGGCTCGAGATGGGGGAGGCGCTGGGCGAGAACGCGCCGAAGGTGTTCCAGGTGAACTGGTTCCGGAAGGGCGCCGACGGACGGTTCCTCTGGCCCGGCTTCAGCGAGAACGCGCGGGTGATCGAGTGGATCGCGCGCCGCGTCGAGGGCAGCGCCGGCAGCGTCGGCACGCCGATCGGCCGACTCCCGATCGTCGAGGAGCTCGACCTCGAGGGCCTCGACCTCCCGGCCGCCGACGTCGACGCCCTGTTCGAGGTGGATGCGGAGAGCTGGCTCGCCGAGTGCGACCTCACCGAGGAGTTCTTCGCCCAGTTCGGCAACCGCGTCCCGGCCGCCCTCCGCGCCGAGCTCGCCTCCCTGCGCTACCACCTCCGCGCCTGACCCCTCCGTCGAGTCCGCACAGAGTGCACGCTTCCGGGCTTCGGAGCGTGCACTCTTTGCGTACTCGACGGTGGGTCGAGACGGCTGCGGGTCAGACGAGGAGCTGGTGCTTGGCGAGGTCGCGGTAGAGGGGGGTCGTCTCGACCAGCTCGGAGTGGGTGCCCGTGCCGACGACGCGGCCGTGGTCGAGCACGACGATCTGGTCCGAGTCGACCACCGTGGACAGACGGTGCGCGATCACGAGTAGTGTGCGGTCCTCCGCCACGGCGTCGATCGCCTCGCGCATCAGCTGCTCGTTGCGGCCGTCCAGGCTCGACGTGGACTCGTCCAGCAGCAGGACCGGCGGAGCGGCGAGCAAGGCGCGGGCGATCGCGAGGCGCTGGCGCTCGCCGCCGGACAGCATGATGCCGTCCTCGCCGACCGGAGCGCCGAGCCCGAGCTCGCTGCGCTCCAGCACCTCGGTCAGGTTGACCGCGTGGAGCACGTCGACGCACTGCTCGTCGGTCGCGTCCGGCGCCGCCAGGGTCAGGTTGTCGCGGAGCGAACCGGCCAGCGCGGGCGCATCCTGCTCCACATAGCCGATCTGCGATCGGAGCGCCTCACGGTCGAGGCTGCGCACATCCATCCCGCCGAAGCGCACCTCGCCGGCCTGCGGGTCGTAGAACCGCTCGACCAGGGCGAGGATGGTCGACTTGCCGGCGCCGGACGGCCCGACCAGCGCGGTGCGCTTGCCGCGCGGGACGCGGAAGCTCACGCCGTGCAGGAC
>JAEWJG010000004.1 GCA_023386675.1 Actinomycetes bacterium | reverse complement strand
GCGCTGTGATGATCGACGCGCTGCTCGCAGGCGGCCCGGCCGCCGCCGCGCTGCTGCGCGAGTGGGGGGTGCACGAGAGCTCCCTCACCGCCTTCGTGCTGACCGCACGATCGGCGTCCGTCGAGGTGGAACGGCTCGTCTCGCACTGGCTGGACGAGCTGGGCGCAGCACATCTCCACACCGAGAGGCACGGCGGCGTGACCGGGTTCCTCCGCGACGACCAGGTGGATGCGGTTGCTGCGCGCGTCGAGGCGTACTCCTCGACGCTGTTCCTCGGCCTCGGCAGCCCGGCCCCCACCGACGGGCTGGCGGGCAGTGCGGTGGAAGCCCGGAGAGCTGTCGAGTCCGCCCGGGCGGAGGGACGCCGCGTGGTCCGCTACCGCTCCATCCCCACCGTCTCTCTGGTCCTCGACCGGCTCGCGCCGGACGACACCCGACGGATCACCCGGCTGCTCGACCCCCTCCGGGACGCTGCCGGCCGCCACGGCGAGCTCACGGAGACGCTGCGGGTCTTCCTCGCCGAGAACGGCGCCTGGGGTTCGACCGCCGAACGTCTCGGGGTGCATCGGCAGACCCTGACGGCGCGCATCCACCGCATCGAGGGGATGCTCGGCCTCTCGCTCGCGGACGCCGACGACCGGACCGCGGCCTGGCTCGCCCTGCGGGCGATGCCGGCGTGACAGCTCACCGCGACACGTCCTCCTGCAGCACCCCGACCGGCGCGACGATCGCCGACTCGAGGCGACTCACCACTTCGAGGTAGTCGGCCGTCCAGATGAGACGGACGGCCGTCGCGGTGTCGTGCATGTCCTCGGCGGTGCGCTGCGACTCGAGCACGGCCCCGGCGAGCCGCTGCACCATCGCCGGGTCGGCGGGACGTGGTTCGGGGAGCGAACCACGGGCGAGCAGCTGGTCGGCCAGCTCGGCGTACCAGCTCTCGAGCCGTTCCAGCGCCTGGTCGAGTGCCGCCTTCGCCTCGGCCGTGTGCCCGTCCGCCTCCGGTTGCCCACGCCACAGCTCGACGATGGCGTCGCTCGCCTGCCGTACTCCCGCGACTCCGGTCACCGATGCTGAGACCTCGGCCAGCGGCCGCCGCTTGGCGCCGCGCTCGGCGAGGTAGGTGCGGAACGCGTCGTCGAGCCGCCGGGACGCAGCCGCCGCCCGCGTCGCCTGTGCACCCGGATCGGCGGAACCGTCGCGCGCCCCGACGCCGAAGGCCACGGCCGCATGGAGGTATTGGACGCCCTCTCGATAGGCGTCGCTCAACGCCCGCCGCAGTGAGGCTGCCGCACCGCGCGGCCAGAACAGCGCGCCGACGACGAGGCTGACCGCACAGCCGAGGGCAACATCCTCGATCCGGATCAGCCCGACCGTCCACCCCGTCGGCGCGATGATGTTGAAGAGCAGAACGAGCACGACCGTGAACGCTGCCTGGCCCGCCGCGAACGAGATCGCCGCCGGCGCGACGCCCGCGACCAGGATGCCGATGGGCAGCACGATCCACAGCACCACCGGATCGTCGCCGATGACCAGCAGCAGGCCCGCGCCTAGGAGGACGCCGACTACCGTGCCCAG
Source organism: Actinomycetes bacterium (assembly GCA_023386675.1). Taxonomy (GTDB): domain Bacteria; phylum Actinomycetota; class Actinomycetes; order Actinomycetales; family Microbacteriaceae; genus Leifsonia. Next base: position 3,116 of record JAEWJG010000004.1, on the reverse strand, counting down.
CACGCCCCGGAGCACGTTCTGGCCGGTGCTCAACGCATTCGATCGCAGGACGGACAACGTTCCGAGCACCACCCAGAACGAGTGCTCCACGCCCGTGAGCTTCGCGAGCAGCACCGCGAGCGCCAGCGCGATCGCGCCACGGATGCTGTTGCGCAGCCACACAGAGCTCCAGCCGACGTAGCCGCTCGCACGCTCGGCCGCGGCAGCGACCGGTCCGCTCAGCCCGCCGGGCTGACGCCCGAGGATCCGCTGCCACCACCCGCGCCGCTCCGCACGGGCGGTGAGGACGATGTTCCCGCCGACCGTGGCGGCCGCGTAGGCCAGCTCCTGAGCGCGGAATCCCGGGTCGAGTGTCGTCATCATCTCCTGCGCGAAACCGCCTGAGCCCCCGGCGGCGGCCGGCTGCGCGAGCATCGCCGCCTCCACCTCCGCGCGTGCCTCGGACAGCCGGCGCAGAGCGTCCTCGAGAGGCGCCGGATCGGCAGCATGCTGGGCGAGCACCAGCGCACCGGCGTCGAGCACCTCGGCGGCGGCGGCCTTCACCGTCCACGCCGCGGCATGCGTCGGGGCCGGTACGACCGCTCGCGGCCGACCGAAATGGTCGTACTGCGTCATGACGGAGTCCAGCCACACCAGCTCGTCGACCAGCCGCACGATGGTGCGCGCGGGCGTACTGAGCCCGGTGGGACGATAGGGCGCGGCGAGGAACGCCTCGTGCAGCGCGCCGACGGCGGCATTCGCCTCCGCCATCGTGCGGTCGCGCTCCGCGGCGAGTGCCGCCTCCCCGTCTCCGCGCAGGAACGCCGACTCCGCCCGCAACCGGGCGGCGAGCGCACCGATCGCCGTCACTGCCGGCCCGCGGAGCGGCTCGCGGGCCGGTGCCGGCCACAGCACCGTGACGGCGACGATGCAGACCACCGACGCGATCCCCCAGCCGGCCAGCCGTGGCGGGATGGACGCGACAGTGCCCGGAAGGGTGACCGGCAGGATGAACGACAGCAGGAGCGACGTGCTCGCCGATGCCGTCGCCGAGCTCACCGAGCCCGCGAACAGCACGAGCAGCGCCACGACGCCCATCCCGACCGCGGACAACCAGACCGGCTTGGACGCGAGGGTTCCCAGACACACCAGCAGGGCCCCGACCACGGCGAGCGCGACCATCGCCTGCGCGCGCTCGCGCAGCGTGCCGCCGAAGTCCACGAACAGCAGCATCGCGAACGTCCCGAACGCCGAGAAGAACGCGACATCCGGGTTGCGGATCACCTGCGTACCGAGGGCGAACAGCAGCGGCATCACGATCGCCGCCCGCCCGGCACGACGGAGCGCGCTGAACCCGGGATCGTGCCGTCCCAGCCATCGCACGATGCGCATCCGGCCCTCCCCTCGCTGTTTTCAGGCTCAGACTAAACGGCCGGATCACCGCGCGGGGAGCCGATCACGAATCTGTGGAGAGCAGCCCCTCGTACACAGCGCTGCGGAGAACTTCGGCGCGCAGGATCGCCCGCACCGCATCCGTCCCGGCCTGCGCCGACGCCGCCGACACCGCCTCCCTGACGGCACCGGACGCCCCCACGAGCGTCGCCGACGGGTGCACGTACGAGCGACGCGCAACGGCGAGCGTGTCCCCGAGCAGCTGCGCGGCCGCGTGGTACGGCGCCAGGTCGTCGCGCACGCGCGCGCCCGCATCGAACCGGGCGCCGCCGGCGACCGCCGCCGCGACCACCGTCGCACCCCACGTCCGGAACGTCTTGGCACTCGACGCCGTGCCCGAGTGCGCGTGGATGTAGGAGTTGACCGTCACGCTGTCGATGCGCCGGGGAGTCGGTCGCTCGGCCGTGGAGAACAGCATGGCCTCCTCGCCGTCCTCATATGCGAGCCGGCCGCGGATGACCCCGGCGACCGCGGCATCCTCGACCTCGATGTGGTGGGCGATGTGCTCCTTCCCGACGAAGTCGAAGGCGAGCTCGTCCCCGTCGACCCTCACGTGGGAGCGCGTCAGGGTGGTCAGCCCGAACGTGTGGTTGTCGCGCGCGTACCGGTCCGTCCCGACGCGGAACAGCCCCTGATCGAGCAGCCGGACCGCCGCTGCGGTGAGCGGCACTGCGGGCGAGGGGGCCTCCGCCGAGCCGAGATCCTCCTCCACCCGTCCGCGGAGCACCGGCAGCGCCGCTGCGAAGTCCATCAGCGCCGCGAACTTGCGCCCCTCCGCCGACGCGACCGCCTCGGGAGAATAGAGGTACTGCGTGCGCCCGCGGGCATCCACTCCCGTCGCCTGCAACGGCACATCCCCGGTCGACGCCGCCCACACGTGCGTCCACGCCGGCGGCACGCGCAGGGCGGCGAGCCGTGCGAGCGTCACCGCATCCTGCACCTCGACGCCGGAGTCGTCCACCCAGACGGCGGGACGCGCACCGAGCCGATGCAGGCCCGGCGGCCGCACCACATGGCGGGCTGTCGGCACGGGAGGCGTCTGCACACCGCTACTCTGCCCGATCCCGGCCCGGATGACGACAGCCGGGACCGAGCCCCTCGATGCACGGAAGCGTTCACGCGCTCCTGCGTCGGCGGAGGTATTGCCAGGTCACCAGGCCCAGCACCACCGCGAGGACGCTTCCTCCCGTAATCGTCAACGCGTCTGTTCCGAGTCCGCCGGTGAACGGGATGGCCGGCACCGGCATCTGCTTGTTCACGACGTCGGGGAGAGCGACGGTCGTCGAGGCTGCCGTCAGCGTCACCGGGATCGGGTCGGGGTTGAGCTTGAATCCCACGGGCGCCTGCGTCTCCACGAGGCTGTAGGTGCCCGCGCCGAGGTTGGTCAGGCGGAACACTCCGCCCACCGGGTCGGTGTCCGCACCGGTGCACAAGGATGCGGACGCGGCCACGCAGTCATTCACCACGATCGACGGGCCGGTGGGCTTGCCTGAGGCATCGACCGGCGTGAACGTCCAGGCGGCGCCCGGCAGGATGTTCGCCGCTTCGGTCGCGTCGACCTTGTGCCACACGACGTCCTTCACCGTGACGGTCACCGTCACGGTGCACGTCGGATCCTTCGAGCCGGCCGCGCAGTTGTTTCCGTTCGTCGGCGAGACGACGGTGTTGACCATCCGGTGGTCGCC
>JAEWJG010000444.1 GCA_023386675.1 Actinomycetes bacterium | reverse complement strand
GACCGGAGGGGATGGCGGATCGCGTCCAGTCGTCCCTCCGGATCCTCCGGATGCCGAAGCGCTTCATCCACCGAGAAGAACTGAGCATGTCATGAGCAGCAACTCCTGGCGGGGGACAGCCCTCTTCACCATCATCCTCGTCGTCATGGGCGCGACCGTCGGCCTCAAGCTCTACGGAGTGGGCGAGCAGGTCGCGGCGTCCCCGGCGGCGGCGAGCACGACGACCTCCGGGTCGACCGGCGCGGGCACGTCCTCGAGCACGGCGTCCTCTCCCTCGTCCTCGGCTGCCGCGTCCACCCCGTCCGCCACGCCGTCGCCGAGCGCCTCCGCCTCGAGCGGGACCTCCAGTGCGAGCACAGTCGTCACCGGCAATGCCGTGGACACGCGCTACGGCCCTGTGCAGGTCAAAGTGACGTTCTCGGGAACGACGATCACCGCCGTGGAGACGGTGCAATCGCCGAACGGGAACGGCCGCGACGTCGAGATCAACGACCAGGCGCTCCCCATCCTGCAGCAGGAGGCACTCGCGTCGCAGTCCGCGAACATCGACACGGTGTCGGGCGCGACCTACACGTCGGAGGGCTACATCCAGTCGCTCCAGTCCGCGATCGACCAGCGATGAGGTTCCTCGAGACCGTCATGGGCATCCCCATGTCGATCGACATCCGGGATGCCGCGGACGCGGCCCCGGCCGCCGAGCGCGCCTTCGCCGTGCTGCGCGCGGCGGACGCCCGCTTCAGCACCTACCGCCCGGACAGCGAGGTGAGCCGGGCGAACGCAGCCGCGGGCACGAGCGACGAGACCAGCGCGGATTTCCGCGAGGTCGTCGCGATCGGCGAGCAGGTCGTCCGCGCGTCGGGCGGAGCGTTCCGCATGCGGCGTCCCGACGGCACCTGGGACCTCGACGGGATCGTGAAAGGGTGGGCCGCCGCCCGCGCCGCACGGGTCCTGGACGCTGCGGGGATCCGCGACTACTGCCTCAACGCCGGCGGCGACGTCGTCGTATCGGGGAGCCCGGGCGACGGTCGGCCGTGGAGCGTCGGCATCCGGTCGCCGCACGCGCCCGCCGATATGCTGGCCGTCCTCGCTGTCACCGGCGCCGGGGTCGCCACCTCCGGACTGTACGAGCGCGGCGCGCACATCGTGGACGGACGCGACGGATCCACCCCGCGCGGCCTGCTCAGCGCGACCGTCGTCGCGGACGACCTGACGACCGCCGACGTGCTGGCCACCGCCGTCTTCGCCCTCGGACCCGCGGGCATACGCTGGGCGCTCGGCCAGGGTGCGCGCGGCGTCCTCGCCCTCGATGCGGCGGCCCGGCTGCTCGGCGAGGGAGAGCTGACGTTCGCCGACCCTGCCGCCAACCGATGAGCGACCTCGAAGCCCGCTCCTACACTGTGGATGTGGACGACAGGGTGCGCGTTCTGATCGCCGAGGACGACGGGCGCCTCGCCGGGATGCTGGACGCCCTGCTGCGCTCCGAGGGCTTCGATGTCGAGGTGGCGCGGGACGGCCAGCGCGCGCTCCATCTCGGCCTCACCTCCGCCTACGGCGCCATCGTCCTCGACCGCGGACTTCCCGCTGTGGAAGGGCTGGACGTGCTGCGCCGCCTCCGCGAGAGCGGGGTGACCACGCCCATCCTGGTGCTCTCCGCCCTCGGCACCGCACCGGACCGCGTGGACGGGCTCAACGCCGGCGCGGAGGACTACCTCGCCAAGCCGTTCGACATCGACGAGCTGGTCGCGCGCGTCCGCGCGCTCACCCGGCGGGCCTCGGCGGTCGTGCCGACGGTCCGGTTCCCCGGTGGTCGCCTGGACACCGAGAGCCGCACCGTGACCGTCGACAGCGGCGAGCGCACCGCCCTCTCCGAGCGCGAGTCGGCGCTGCTGGAGCGCCTCGCCCGGCGTCCGGCGCAGGTGTTCTCGCGCGCCGTGCTGCTCGAGGAGGTCTTCGCGGACGCCGACGACCCCGGAGTCGTGGACACCTACGTGCACCACCTGCGCCGCAAGTTCGGCCGCTCGCTCGTCGAGACCGTGCGCGGCGTCGGCTACCGGATGGGGTCGCTGTGAGCGGCACGCTGTCTCCGGTGGACGCGCGCGAGCTCCGGTCGGCGTCACTCCGCCTCGCAGTGCAGTTCGCGCTCATCATCGTCGGCCTGTTCGTCGCGCTGGGCATCGTCGTGTACTCCGTGGTCGCCGCCGGGCAGGCGGAGTCGGCGCGTCGCGCGCTGTCGGCAGCGTCCATGGTGGACTCCGTGCACGACGCCCCGCGGAACCTCCTCATCACCGTGGTGACGCCGGATGGACGAGACAGCTCCCCCGGCCTGCCGGCGGGCCTGCCCGACGAGGACGCGCTCAACGACGTCATCGCGCATGGCGGATCGCGTTCCGGGGTGGTGACCGCCGGCGGCCAGCAGTACCTGATGGAGACCGACATCCGTCGCGGACACGTCGTGCAGATCGCGTACGGGCTCGCCGAACAGCAGGAGGAGCTGAACCGCCTCGTCCTCGCGCTGGTGATCTCGGGTCTGCTTGCGGGGATCGCGGCGGCCGGGATCGGCTGGCTGCTCGCGCGGCGGTCGATGCGTCCGCTCGCCGAAGCGCTCGGCCTGCAGCGGCGCTTCGTGGCGGATGCGGGGCACGAGCTGCGAACCCCGCTGACGCTGCTGAGCACGCGCTCGCAGCTGCTGCGGCGCCAGGTCGCGAACGGGGGCGCCTCGGACGACGAGGTCCGGTCCGGTCTGGACGAGATCGTCGACGACAGTCGCGCCCTCACCGAGATCGTGCAGGACCTGCTGACCGCGGCCGATCCGCGCCAGACCGCGGAGAGCGAAGGAGTCGACCTGGGTGAGCTGGCCGGAGCCGTCGCCCGGTCGGCGGCGGCGCGCGGGGAGGAACGCGGCATCCGGATCGACGTCGAAGCGGCCCAGGATGCGGTGGTCACCGGCGCGCCCGTGTCCCTCCGGCGGATGGTCGTCGCGCTCCTCGACAACGCACTCGATCACGCTGCCACCCGAGTGCTGCTGACGGTGTCCCTCGCGCGGGATCGTGTCCAGCTCGCCGTGCAGGATGACGGGCCCGGCTTCTCGCCGGGCGTCGAATCCCGCGCATTCGAGCGCTTCGCCACCTCACGGGATGAGCAGCCCGGCGACGCCCGCGCACGCCACTACGGCCTCGGTCTCGCTCTGGTGTCCGAAGTGGTGAGCCGCCACGGAGGAACCGTCACCGCCGCGAACGCGCCGGAAGGCGGTGCGGTGGTGACGGTGCGCCTCCCGCGTTAGCCGACGCCCTCCAGCGCGTCGGTCTCGGTGTTGCCGATGTTGGCGATGACCTCCGGACGGCGACGGCGCAGGAAGGCGAACCACACGACGGCCGCGATGAGCGTGAGGAGGAAGAGGTACGGGATGACGTTCAGCGGAAACGCCGGCACCGGCCAGACGTTCGCGAAGAACACGTACGCCATGGCGGCGACCGCGACGACGGCGCACACCCACACCAGCGCGTTCGGGATGCCCGCCCGGCGTGTGTAGACGATGCAGGCGATCGCCACGAGGGCGTAGGCGACCATGTAGCCATAGGTGCCGTACGTGTCCACCCAGACCACGATGTCCATGGGACCCGCGCCCACGGCGAGCAGGATGACGTCGAGCACGATCGCGGCCGGACCGGCCACCAGCAGCACGCGGTGGGGGGTCAGGTGGCGCTCGTGGGTGCGACCGAACCGCTCCGGGACGACGCCCTCCTTGCCCATCACGTAGATGACCCGGCCCACCACGTTCAGCGGGGCCACGACGACCGCGAAGAACGATGCGCCGACGCCGAAGGTCAGGATCGGAGCGAACCACGACGGCATCCCGATGAGCGAGGCGATGTCCTCCAGCGGGCTGGCGCTCTTGGCCAGTCCGTCGCCGAGCACGGCGATCTGCGTGTAGGCGGCGAACACGTACAGGACGCCGACGACCACCGCGCTCCACATGATCGCGCGCGGGATGGCCGTGTACGGGTTCTTCGCCTCGCGGCCGAGGGCGTCCGCCGACGAGAAGCCGACGAACCCGAGGATGCCGAGCACCATGCCCGCCGCGACCCCCTGGAACGGCGCGCCCTGCGCGAAGACCTGCGCCGGATCCCACGCCGCGGGTCCGGCCCAGATCAGGGCGGCGATCAGGAGGATCGTGATGATCGTCACCGACACCAGCTCCAGCACCAGGGAGACGCGGGCCGAGAGGCGGATGCCGCGGATCGTGAACAGCGTCGCGAGCCCACCGAGGACGATCGCGAGACCGATGTACCAGCCCACACCCCCGGCGGGAACGCCGAGCAGCACCAGGAACTGGTCGAAGTACTGCACGGCTCCCCCGAGCGAGCCGGCGGCGATACCCCAGCAGCCGATGACCAGTGTCACGCCGGCCAGGTAGGCGCCCGTCGGGCCGAGGCCCTTCGCGACGTAGGTATATAGGGATCCCGCCGACGCATGCTTGCGAGCGAAGACGACGACGCAATACCCGACGCAGAGGATGACGATGGTGGCGAGGATGAACGAGTAGATGGTGCCGTTGCCGGCGCCGACGAAGATCGACATCGCGGTGAACGCGATGACGGCGCTGGGCGCGATGTTCGCGATCGCCTGGGCGGCGAGCTCGGGGCCGCTCATGACGCCGTGCCGCAGGCCGGCGTCGGTCGGGCGGCTCGCCCGGGTTTCAGTGGTGGACATGGCTCTCCAGTGAGTCGTTTCGGGTGGGGCTAGGGGATGAGGAGGGTGCGGAGCACGGAGCCCGACTCGAGGTCGTCGAAGGCCTCCGCCGCTTCGGCGAGGGGACGTCGGCCCGAGATGAGCGGGTCGAGCTTCAGCTGGCCGTCCATGTACCGGTCGACCAGAGCGGGGATGTCGATGGAGGGGCGCACCGAACCGTAGTTGGAGCCGAGGATGCGCTGATCCGCTTCCGCCAGCACCAGCGGCTCGAAGGAAGCCTTCGCGCCCGTCGGCGGCAGTCCGACGATGACCGCCGCGCCGCCGAGGCCGAGCATCCGGATGGCCTGCTCGGTGGTCGAGGTGCGCCCGATCGCGTCGAAGGCGTAGTCGACGCCGTCCGGGATGAGCTCGAAGAGCTGCTCGACCGCGTCCGCCTGGGACGCGTCGATGCGGTCGGTGGCGCCGAACTGCAGCGCCATCTGCGTCTTGTCGGCGAGCACGTCGATGGCGACGATCCGTTCGGCGCCGGCCAGCTTGGCGCCCTGCACCACGTTCAGCCCGACGCCGCCGCAGCCGATCACCGCGACGGTGGATCCGGGCTCGACCGCCGCCGTGTTGAGCACCGCGCCGACACCGGTCGCGACCGCGCAGCCGACGACCGCGATGACGTCGAGCGGCGCGTCGTCGCGGACCTTCACCGCACCCGAGGCCGGCACGACGACCTCCTCGGCGAACGACGAGACGCCGAGGTAGTGGTGGACCGTCTCGCCGTCGCGCGACAGCCGGGAGGTGCCGTCGAACAGGACGCCCAGCGGGGCGACGACGGTCGCCACCTTCTGGCAGCGAGCCTCGTGGCCGGAGCGGCAGTAGCGGCAGTCGCCGCACGGCGGCACCCAGCTGAGGACGACGTGGTCGCCGACCGCGAGCGACGTGACGCCGTCGCCGAGTTCCGTCACCACGCCGGAGCCCTCGTGGCCCATGACCAGCGGAGCCGGCGCATCCCACTCGCCGCGCTTCACGTGCAGGTCGGAGTGGCAGACGCCCGCCGCTGCGATCTTCACCCGCACCTCTCCGGGCCCGGGAGCGGCGAGCTCCACCTCGGTGAACTCGATGGGGGCGGATGGTTCGCGGAAGACGACGGCCTGCATTTGTACTCCTTCGTGTGCGGGTCTCGCTCGATGCTAGGGAGGGCGTTCGAACCCTGTCATCCACACAAATGGTGGTGTGGATGCTGGATAGTCGACATTTCGTACACTGAGTTCGTGACCCGTGACATCGCCTCCGTCGCCCGCTCGCTGGGCGGCCGGCTGGTCGAGGGCGCCGTCGACGCCGGAACACCGGTGGATTCCGCGGTGGCCCTCGCCGACTTCTCGGTCGTCGGGCATCCCGCGTTCGCGACTCTCGTCGTGTTCCCATCCAGGCAGGTGGCCGCGGCGTTGTCGGCGGGCGACGCGCGCGCGGACGCGCTCCGCGGGGCGGTCATCGTCACGCATGGACGCGATGCCGGCTCGCTGCGGGCGATCGCGCGCGCCGGAGTGACGGCGATCGTGGGGACGGAGGCCGCGGAGGACCTGCTCCTCCCCGTTCTGACCGCACTCCTGGCCGTCGACCAGGCGGCGGAGGACCGTGCGGTGACGAGCGCCATGAAGGTCCTCACCCTCGCCGCGCGCCGGGCCGGCGTCTCCGGCGTGGTGGCCGAGCTGGCCCATCGGATCGACGGGTGGGTCGTGCTGCTCGACCGGCACGGTCAGGTGATCACGAGCGCCGGGGCCGGCGGTCTGCACGTGCAGGATGCGATGGCGGTCGCGCTCTCCCGTCCGGTTCGTGTGCGCCACCGCGCGCTCCAGGTCCACGTCGTGGGCTCCGGGGAGGATCTGAGCGCTCGCCTGGTCGTCGGCCCGCGGACGGAGTCGTCGAGCCGCGCGCGCGAGCTCGGGTCGCAGGCGGCCGCGCTGCTCGACCTTCTCCTCCGCACCGACGACCCGAGCCGCACCGAACGGCTGGGCCGCGCTGTGA
>JAEWJG010000353.1 GCA_023386675.1 Actinomycetes bacterium | reverse complement strand
GTCGTGGCGCCGTTTCACGGCGTGGCGGCCGCAACTACCTGCACTTCGGCGGCGGCTTAGACCGGCGGCGCGGGCGGGCGCTCGTCGCCCGCGGGCGGTGCCGGCGGCGGGTCGGACGGGTGCTGCGGCTGCGGCGGCGGGGTCCATCCCGGCGCCTGCGTGGTCGGCGCGGCCGGAGCCGCGGGCTCCGCTCCCCCGCCCTGCAGGAGGTTGCGCGCCCGGTTGCTCAGCTCGTTGTCGACGACGACCGAGTAGCTGGTCGCGATGACCTGCTGGATGGACGTGAAGTCGCGCCGGCGCCGGTTCACGCCGTACGAGACGAGGCCCCACAGCATCCCGAACCCGGCGCCGATGAGCAGCGCGGCGAACACGAAGGCGAGGCTGACGGTCGGCGAGAAGATGATGAGCAGCAGGCCGAAGAAGAGGCCCAGCCAGGCTCCGGAGGCGGCGCCGGCCAGCGCGGCACGGCCCCAGGTCAGCTTGCCGGTCACCCGCTCGACGCTCTTCAGGTCGCTGCCGACGATGGAGACCTTGTCGACCGGGAAGTCGGCGCGAGCCAGCACATCCACCGCCTCCTGCGCCTGCGGGTAGCTCTCGAAGGTGGCGACCACCTCGCCGCGGGGCAGCGTCGGGAAGAGGATGCGCGTGCGACCATTCATCGGCCCGGGTGTGCTCATGGGGACATTGTTCCATCCCTCAGCGTGGAGGGCACGGGAAACAGCTGTCGTTCACCCGCGAGGGCTAGGTTTATAGGGTGAGTGCCGCCAGAGTGTTCGTCGCCCGCCTTGCCGGGACGACCGTGTTCGACCCCGTCGGCGACCGGGTCGGCAAGGTCCGCGACGTCCTCGTGGTGTACCGCAAGAACGATCCGCCGCGCGTGGTGGGCCTCATCGTCGAGATCCCGGGCAAGCGCCGAGTGTTCCTGTCGATCGGGCGCGTGACCAGCATCAGCAGCGGGCAGATCATCACCAACGGCCTCATCAACCTGCGCCGCTTCGAGCAGCGCGGGGGCGAGGTGCGCGTCATCGCCGAGCTGCTCGGCCGCCGCGTCGTCTTCGCCGACGGCACCGGCGAGGCCACGATCGAGGACGTCGCGATCGAGGAGTCGGACTCCGGCGACTGGGCGGTCAGCCAGCTCTTCGTCCGCAAGCCGAAGACGGGGCCCTCCCCGTTCGGCAAGGGCGCGACCACCTTCGTCACCTGGAACGAGGTGCGCGAGAAGCAGAACCGCGGCGAGGCGCAGTCCGCCGAGCAGCTGATCGCGACGTACTCCGAGCTCAAGCCCGCCGACCTGGCGAACACGCTGCTCGACCTCCCCCAGCAGCGGATGCTGGAGGTGGCGGAGGAGCTGCCGGACGACCGCCTCGCCGACGTGCTGGAGGAGATGCCCGAGAGCGAGCAGGTGCAGATCCTCGCCCAGCTCGACGACGACCGCGCGGCCGACGTGCTCGACCAGATGCAGCCGGATGACGCGGCCGACCTCATCGCGCAGCTCTCCGACGAGCGCGGCGAGCACCTCCTGGAGCTGATGGAGCCGGAGGAGGCGGAGGACGTCCGCATGCTCCTCAGCTACAACCCCGACACCGCCGGCGGTCTGATGACGACCGAGCCGATCATCGTCTCGGCCGACGCCACCGTCGCGGAGGGGCTCGCGCTCATCCGCCGCCACGAGCTCGCCCCTGCGCTCGGCGCGGCCGTCTGCGTGACGCTGCCGCCGTATGAGGCGCCGACCGGGCGCTTCCTCGGCGTCGTGCACTTCCAGCGGATGCTGCGCTATCCCCCGCACGTGCGCCTCGGCACGCTGCTCGACCCGGGCCTGGAGCCGGTGACCGCCGACACCTCCGCCGCCGAGGTGTCGCGCATCCTCGCCTCGTACAACCTCGTCTCGGTCCCCGTGGTGGACGACAAGCACCGTCTCGTCGGGGTGGTGACCATCGACGACATCCTCGACTACCTGCTCCCCGACGACTGGCGAAGTCAAGACGAGGACGACCCCGTGAAACACGCGGAGCCGTCCGACGAGACCGGCAGCATCCGCATCGTGAACGGAAGGAGGGGCGGAAGTGGCACGAGGTAGGCAGGACACGGCGCTCGACGCCCCCAAGGGATTGCGCACGCCGGTGCTCCGGCGCGACAACGTGGAGTCCAGCGACCGCTTCGGTCGGTTCACCGAGTGGATCGCGCGTGCCATGGGCACGCCCTGGTTCGTGCTCGGGCTGACCATCTTCGTGATCGCGTGGATGGCGTGGAACACGCTCGCGCCGAAGGTCTGGCGGTTCGACTCCGCCGACCTCGGCTTCATCACGCTGACGCTGGTGCTGTCGCTGCAGGCGTCGTACGCGGCCCCGCTCATCCTGCTCGCGCAGAACCGGCAGGACGACCGCGATCGTGTGCAGATCGAGCAGGACCGGCAGCGCGCGGAACGCAACCTGGCCGACACCGAGTACCTGGCGCGCGAGGTCGTCGCGCTGCGGCTGGCGGTGCGCGACATGGCGACCAAGGACTTCATCCGTGCCGAGCTGAGATCGCTGCTCGAGGATCTCGAGAAGGCCGAGTCGGGCGAGGGCGAACAGGCGGCCCGTGCCTGACGTGCCCGCTCTGTCCGGTGCTGTCCGCAGCGCCCTGGCCGCGGTGCTCGACCCGGAGATCCGCAAGCCGATCACCGAGCTCGACATGGTGGATGCGGTGTCGGTGGATGCGGACGGCCGCGCGTCGGTCGGAATCAAGCTGACGATCGTCGGCTGCCCCGCGGCGGATGCGATCGAGCGGGACGTGCGCGCGGCGACCTCGGCCGTCCCGGGCGTGACGGACGTCGCGGTCGACGTGTCGGTGATGACGCCGGCCGAGCGGCGCGCGCTCACGGACAAGCTGCGCGCCGGGCGCCCCGCGCGCGGGCAGCAGTTCGGACCGGAATCGCTGACGCGCGTCTACGCCGTGACCAGCGGAAAGGGCGGTGTCGGCAAGTCCACCGTGACAGCGAATCTCGCCGTCGCGCTGGCCGAGCGCGGGCTGCGCGTCGGGATCGTGGATGCGGACGTGCACGGGTTCTCGATCCCCGGCATCCTGGGCCTCACCGATGAGAACGGCGTCGCGCCGCGGCCGACGCGCGTGGACGACATGATCCTGCCGCCGGTCGCTTACGGCGTGAAGGTGGTCTCGATCGGGATGTTCGTCGACTCGGCGTCGGCGGCGGTCGCGTGGCGCGGGCCGATGCTGCACCGCACCATCCAGCAGTTCCTCACGGATGTGTACTTCGGCGACCTGGACGCCCTGCTTCTCGACCTGCCTCCCGGCACCGGGGATGTGGCGATCTCGGTCGGGCAGCTGCTGCCGACCGCGGAGGTGCTGGTCGTGACGACCCCGCAGCCGGCGGCGGCCGACGTGGCGGAGCGAAGCGGCGTGGTGGCGCGGCAGACCGGGCAGAAGGTCATCGGCGTGATCGAGAACATGGCCGGGCTGGTGCAGCCGGACGGGTCGGTGCTCGAGCTGTTCGGGTCCGGTGGAGGCGCCGAGGTCGCGCGGCGCCTGTCGGCCGGTCAGGACGAGGAGGTGCCGCTGCTCGCCAGCGTGCCGCTCAGCATCCCGCTGCGGGCCGGCGGCGATACGGGCGCCCCGATCGTGGTGACCGACCCGGCCGACCCGGCCGCCGTCGCGATCCGCGCGGTCGCCGAC
>JAEWJG010000192.1 GCA_023386675.1 Actinomycetes bacterium | reverse complement strand
GGCGACCGGTCGGTGCGATCCGAGAGGCCGCATCCCGCACGGTCGTAGCGGATGAGCCGGGCGCCGCGCGCGAGTGCCTCGTCGAAGGCGCGCTCCTCGGGCAGCTGCCAGCCGAGCTCGAGGTGGCTCAGCCATCCCGAGACGTACAGGATCGGACGGCCGTCGCCGACGGTCGCGACGGCGAGCCCGGTGCCGTCCGCCGTGGTGGCGCGCGTCAGGTGCTGCTGCACGCCTCCATTGTGACGGCGACGGGTCAGGAGCGCGCGTCCGGGATGCCGGCCGCGAGCTCGGCGAACACGTCGACGGCGTCGTCGAAGCGTGAGAGCCCGGCGCCCTGACCCATCCAGAGCGACAGGAACTCCGGGTCGCCGAGCTCGGCGGCCCGGCGGCGGAAGACGCCGGTCAGGATGTTCTGCAGCGGGAAGGAGGCGCGCGCGCCGCCCTGCTCGATCTCCCGCACGGCGCGGTTGGGCAGCCCGCGCGCGGCGCGTCCGCTCATCGCCCGCGTGAGCACGGTCTCGTGCGCCTCGGCGGTGCGGATGCGCTCCCGGTGCGCCACGGGCGCGGCGGACTGGCTCGTGGCCAGGAAGGCCGAGCCGACCTGCACACCGGAGGCCCCGAGCGCGAACGCCGCCGCCACGCCGCGCCGGTCGGCGATGCCGCCGGCCGCGATCACCGGCAGGTCCACGGCGTCGACCACCTGCGGGATGAGCGCGAGACCGCCGACGAGACCGCGTTCCGGCTCGTCGAGGAAGGACGGCCGATGACCGGCGGCCTCCAGGCCCGACGCCACGACCGCATCCACCCCGCCGTCGGCGAGTGCGCGAGCCTCAGGGACGGTGGTCGCGGCCCCCAGCACGCGGATGCCGCGCCGGTGCGCCGCCTCCACGACCTCCGCGGACGGGACGCCGAAGACGAAGCTGAGCACTGCGGGCTCTGCGGCGAGCGCCGCCTCGAGCTGCGCCTCGAACGGCGGGAGCTGCTGCACCGGCCACGACGGCGGCTCGGCGCCGGCGGCGTCGAACAGCGGCCGGAGCGCATCGACCGCGCGGTCGAACTCCTCGCGGTCGAACGCATCCCCGGGCGCGCGCTCACCCGCCGCCTGGAACGGCAGCCACAGGTTGAGGGCGAAGGGTCGGGCGGTGCGCTCGCGCAGCTGCCGGGCGACCTCGGCGATGCGGTCGGGACCGAGCCCGTAGAGGCCGAACGACCCGAGGCCGCCGGCGTTGCTGACCGCCGCGGTCAGCTCCACCGACGACAGGCCGCCGAACGGCCCGAGCACGATCGGCGTCTCGATGCCGAGCAGGTCCGTCAACTCCATGGGAAGGCTCCCTCCGGCCGGCGGAATCGGTTGCGGACTCGCAAGCGCCGACCGGTCGATTCTAGGCGCGGCGTCCGCCGCGGTGGAGGCCGCGCCTCACACGGAGGTCAGGAAGGAGGAGGCCGTGTCGAGCGAGCCGGGGACGATGCGGTAGTAGGCCCAGGTGCCGCGCTTGCTGCGACTGAGGAATCCCGCCTCGACGAGGATCTTGAGGTGATGGGACACGGTGGGCTGCGACAGCCCGAGAGGCTCCGTGAGGTCGCACACGCACGCCTCGCCGTCGGCGTGCGCGGCCACCATCGACAGCAGCCGCAGCCGGGCGGGATCGGCGAGCGCTTTCATCGCACGGGCGACCGCCACAGCGTTCTCCTCGCTGATCACTTCGCGAGTGATCGGGGCGCAGCACGCCTGGAGGTCGCGCAGCGGGAGGAGTTCGGTGATCGCCATGCACCGATTCTCGGCGATACATTGACAAACGTCAATGTATGCGTTCACCCTGGGTTCATCGACAAGCGTCGATGGAGAAGGGAGAATGACCATGGGATGCTGCGACGACGACTGCCAGGTGCTGCCGGACGGCTCCTGCTCGCCCGCCTGCTGCTGACAGCGACTGCTGCCGACAGCGACTGCTGACAGCGACTGCTGCCGACAGCCGGGGCCGCCGCTCGACGCGACGGCCCCGACCATCCACTCGCCGGAGGAACCATGACCACCACCCCCACCGTCCTGTTCGTCTGCGTGCACAACGCCGGCCGGTCGCAGATGGCCGCAGGCTACCTCCGCGCGCTGGCGGGCGACCGCGTCGAGGTGCTGTCCGCGGGCTCGGAGCCTGGCGACAGGATCAACCCCGTGGCCGTCGCGGCGATGGCCGAGGAGGGCATCGACATCGCGGGCGCCACCCCGAAGATCCTCACCACAGACGCCGTGCGCGAATCGGACGTGGTGATCACGATGGGCTGCGGCGACACCTGCCCGATCTTCCCGGGCAAGCGCTACGAGGACTGGGAGCTGGACGACCCTGCGGGCCGCGCGATCGAGGAGGTCCGCCCCATCCGCGACGAGATCAAGCGCCGCGTCGAGGCCCTGCTGGCGGAGGTCGCACCGTTCGTGCAATAATGGTTAGCGTCCTAATCATTAGCACAGGAGGAACGATGGCCGGCCGGTTCTGGCGGTTCTACGAGCGCGCCAACAACGTCGTCCGCACCTTCACTGGCCCGGCGCAACTGGGCGCCGGTCACCCGGAGGAGCCGGACGTGCGCCGTGCAGACGCCGCCTGCCCCCTCTGCGGCAAGCCGCTGGACCAGCACCGCATCGAGCGGTTCGCCGACTCGCGCACCTCCACGCGCATCCACTGCCCGTGAGCGCGGACGCGAACCCGCTGGCCCTCGAGAGCCAGGTCTGCTTCGCACTGTCCGTCGCGGCCCGGTCCGTCATCGCCGCCTACCGGCCGGTGCTCGAGCCGGTCGGGCTCACCCACCCGCAGTACCTGGTGATGCTCGCGCTCTGGGAGAACGAGCCGCTCTCGGTCGGGAGGCTCGCGGAGCTGCTGGCGCTGGAGCCGGCGACGATCTCGCCGCTGGTGAAACGGCTGGAGGCGCTCGGCTACGTGGCCCGCCGCCGCTCGGCCGCCGACGAGCGGGTGGTGGAGATCCGCCTCACCGACCGCGGGCGCGAGCTGCGCACCTACGCCGAGACCATCCCGGCCGCGATGATGCAGCGGCTCGGGATGGGCGTGGACGAGCTCCAGGCGCTGCACCGGACGATGACCTCGCTGATCACCGCGACCCGGGCCTGAGAGACGTCCTTCCCTTCGCGCCGCCCTGCGGGCATCCTGGGTCGCATGAGCGATGTGGATGCCCACGGGCACGGCGCGCGGAACACCCGGCGCCTGCTGACCGCGGTGGCGACGGCCGCCGGCACCGCCGTGACGGTCGCAGCCGCCCTGAGCGGCCGGCGAGGCACGGAGTCCACGAGGCAGACCCCGCTCGGCGGGATCGCGCGGGGAGCCGCCGCCGGCATCGTCGGCACCCTCGCCTTCGACCTGTGGCTGTACCTCCAGTACCGGCGCGGCCAGGGCCGCGAGGACTTCGCCGACTGGGAGTTCTCGGCCGACGTCACCGGATGGGACGACGCCCCCGCCCCCGCGCAGGTCGGCCGGCGTCTCGTCGATGGGCTGTTCGAGGCCGAGGTCCCCGACGCCCGGGCGGCGCTGTTCAACAACGTCGCCCACTGGGCGTACGGCCTCGGCGGAGCCGTGACCTACGGCGTGCTCGCCGGCTCGCTTCGGCGGCCGCGCACCGCCTACGGACTGCTTCTCGGCGCCGGGATGTGGCTGTCCGGCTACGTCATCCTGCCGCCGATGCATCTGTACAAGCCGATCACCGAGTACGACGCGAAGACCCTCGGAAAGGACCTCGCCGCCCACCTCGTCTACGGCACGGCGACCGGCGCGACCTTCTCGGCGCTCAGCCGCCGCTGACGGCCGTTGCGGTCAGTGCCGGCCCATCGCTGACGGCGCGCGGGTGCCTCCTGCGTCCGGCCCGGGATGTGCGGAGAGCCGCGCGAGACTCCACTGCTCGTGGAGCCCCGGATCCGGCCGCCCGTCGACCAGGCCGGCCACGTGCTCCCCCACCAACGCGCTGAACTTGAAGCCCTCGCCGGAATCGCCGCACGCGACGGTCACCACGTCATCCAACCGGTCGATCACGAAGTCGCCGTCCGGCGAGTCGGTCCACGAGCAGACCTGCTGCTCGCCCGGCACAGGGACGATCGCGGTCAGATCCCGCTCGACGCGCCGCCGGATCCGCTCGGTGCGGGACGCGACGGGCGAGCGGTCGACGTCGCCGAGGACCAGCGGCCGGAGCGGCAGGTCGAGGCCCACCTTGTAGCCCTGGGCGCCTGCGGGCATGCAGTAGATGCCGGGCTCGTCGCCGTTCGGCGCGTCGAAGAAGCACGGGTAGTCGGCGTAGCGTTCGGGCTGGGCGGGGTCCGGGAAGTGGACGACCTGCTCCACGTAGGGCTGCAGGTCGAGCCGCACCCCCATCCCCTCGAGCAGCGCAGGCGATCCGGGCCCGGCCGCCAGCACGACGTGGTCGGCCCGGAGGTCGCCGCCTGCGGTCCGCGCCAGGACGCCGGAACCGGACGGCTCGACCGCCAGGATCCTCGACCGCAGCAGCGTCCTCCCCCCGAGCTCGCGGAAGAAGCGGAGCGTCTCACGGAGCAGAACGTCGGCGTGCACGACACCCGCCTCGTGCACGAGGATCGCGTCACGGCCGTCCGGCCGCAGGCCCGGGAGCACCCGGTCGACGACGGCGGCGGGGATGTCGCGGTAGGGGCTGTCGAGCGCGTCCAGCACGCTGCGGGCCGCATCCAGGCCGGAGTCGTCGCGCCAGAGCAGACCGAGGCGGCGGGAGAGGGGCGCCCCGACGCGGGCGGAGAGCCGGTCCATGGCGGCGATGGCGAGCGCCTGGGCGCGGGCGCGCCGCAGGGACGTGTCGACGGCGCGCCAGAGGCGGGTGGTCCCGCCCGACGACGCGAACGGATTACCGGGGCCGAACGCGTCGGCGAGGGTCACCCGGTGGCCGCGCATCGCGAGCTGCACGGCGCTCGGCAGACCCCAGGCGCCCGCCCCGACGACCAGGACGTCCATCAGTCGTAGCCGAGGACGACCGGGTCGAGCCCCTCGAAGCCGCGGATCGGCCCGGCCCACAGCACGACCGACGCGGTGTCGCGGACGGCGCTCGACCGCTCGGCCTCGACGTCGGTGCTCGTGCTCATGTCCGGAAGGCTAGTGGGAGAACCCAGCGCCACTCCGTCGACACCGTGTCCAATCGACGGCGTCGCGTCGCCGCTCTGTACAGGTGCGGCCGCCGGACGTCCACCTCAGAGCCACCCCTGACGGGTCGCGATCGAGACCGCCTCCGAGCGGTTGCGGGCGCCGGTCTTGCCGATCGCGCTGGACAGGTGGTTACGCACGGTCCCTTCGCTCAGGTGGAGGGCGCGGGCGATGTCCGAGATCGTGCCGCCCTCCCGCGCCACGCCGAGGACCTGAACCTCTCGGGCGGTCAAGGGCGAGGCCCCGGATGCGAGCGACTCGGCCGCCAGCGCCGGGTCCACCACCCGGAGACCGGCGGCGACACGGCGGACGGCCTCCGCGAGCTGGCCGGACGGTGTGTCCTTCACGACGAAGCCCGAAGCGCCGGCCTCCATCGCGCGCCGCAGATAGCCGGGACGCCCGAAGGTGGTCACGATCAGCGAACGGCAGCCCGGCACGGCGGTTCGCAGCGCGGCTGCCGCCTGGATGCCGTCCGCGCCGGGCATCTCCACGTCGAGGAGCGCGACATCCGCCCGCGACGACCGGGCGGCCTCGACGACCTCGTCCCCGCGGCCGACCTGGGCGACGACGTCGAGGTCCCGTTCCAGGTCCAGCAGCGCCGCGAGCGCGCCGCGCACGAGGGCCTGGTCGTCCGCGAGCAGCAGCCGGATGGGCGCGGTCATCCGGCACGCCGAACGCTGAGGAGGGTGCCGCCCCGCGGCCCCGCGCCGACCTCGACGAGAGCACCGACCTGCGCCGCGCGGGCGGTCAGGCC